>JAJYPW010000078.1 GCA_021795055.1 Thermoplasmata archaeon | reverse complement strand
CGATCTGTGGATATCTTCTTGGGAATCTCTATACTCTTCTCCTCCCCGTCCTCGGGCGCAGATGGCGCGTTCTCGACTTCGGCTATTATCCTTGAAATCTGATCCTGCTGCTTTCTTGGCCCATTGCTTACAAGCTGCTCCACCAGCTTCTGAAGTTTGCCTACAGATCCTGCAAGGGATTCGTTGCTCTTCCTGATCTCATCAGCGATTGCCCTGATTGCAATAATCAGTTCCCTGTTTTTATCCTGCTCCATTTTTGCATCACGAATAGTGTCTGAAATATTAACTAGCCGGAATTGAGTGAGCCAGCAAATTCGTTCAGGCACCCTAAAGAGTTTCAAGCCATACAAACTTTTTCCCTGCACTTGATGACATTCCTGATATTCCAGGATTCGAAATTTGGAAATGCCGCTGATCGGCTAATTGCAGGCTCAACGATTGCCTGAAGTCTCTCTAACTGAAGCATGAGATATAGCGAATAAGGAAACGGGTGAAAATTAACTCCCGGAATCACAAAATCACAGGCAGGAATACCGTTCTGGTAATCTTGTGGTCAACAATGAATACATCATTCCGGGGTTCGTAACCGTCAATTCCTTGTCAATGGCAAAAGCGAGGTGCAGTGTGCAGCGCTCATCAGTCCGTTTTCCAGTATCATGCCAATTCAGGTCTTTTAGAATCACGTTCCCTTTTTTTTTAACTATCCATAGATAATTTATTTAGGTGCCTTACGCATGACTTTTTATGGATCTTAAAAAGACTGCAGGTGTGCGATTGATTCTGGCAATTTTTTTGGTCTTACTGGTACTTATCTCTGCCTTCCCGGCATTTGATTCTCAACCTGCCAATGTGAACAATAGGGTATTCACATCAGGAACTCTAATCAGTCCAACTTACACGGTTTTGTTCAAGCAATCCGGGGTTCCGGCTTCAGTGCTGTGGACGGTTGCTCTTTCCGGTTACTCAGGGCTTTCGGGTAAAGGAACCTATCTGAACGAAACAAGCGTAGTTAATGGAACCTTCTATTTTTCAGTCGGTCAATCCTCTTCCGGCAATTACAGCTACATTCCCACTCCATCCAGTGGCGACGTGACCGTACAGGGCCACAACGTTACAGTGGTTGTGACGTTCTATAACGAAACCGTGGTTGCGCCGGCCGGAAAGACATACGGCATCAACCTTACAATTCCCAACCCGCCAGCCATCATGCCTGGGATAACCTGGTCCTGGTCAGTTACAATTAGCGGGGTATCCGTCCCATTTGGACCGTATACCTATGGCAGCACCAGCATGACTATGAATCTAAAAACCACCTTTGTCAACGGAACCTATTCATTCAAGGTATCCTCGGCAATGGGCACTCAGGTCTCACCAGCTATGGGCACTTTCACTATCGCCGGAAGTAACGTGAATCTTGATTTCTCAATAATCCTGATGAAACATTACAATGTGAACTTCTATGAGTCGGGCCTGCCGTCATCCCAAACTTTCACGGTTTCCGTAAAGGACGCCCCAACCTCGGGGTCTTATTACTCGAACAGCAATACCACCGCGGTGTCCTCATCAAAATTCCTGGGCTTCAGCCTGTTCAACCAGACCTATACCTTCACCGCCACAGATGGCAATCCTGCGGTGTATATTCCTGAGCCTTCCACAGGATCCGTCACTGTTTCGGGGGCTAACATAATCGTGAATATAGCCTTCCATGTTGCCCCTGCCACTTACCCTGTATACTTCAAACTCTCCAATCCTCCGGCTGTCTCACCGATCTCTGGCTGGTACTGGCTGGTTTACATAAATGGAAGCAGATATTCTTCCGGAAATTCGACACTGGAAATTCCAGGACTGCTCGCGGGCACCTATAACTTCATTGCGTGGGGAAGCGGCATTGCAATCAGCACTTCGTCAGGGACGTTTACTGTATCAAGCAGTTCAGTAACGACGGTATCTCTGAGCGTAGAGCCTTCATGGCAGGTTTCTTTTGCCGTTACGAACCCGTCCACTGTTAACGGTTTCCCGACCTTCTCCGTCAGTATATCTTATCCAATACCCGGTTATGGATCTATACCAATTTCCTCAAGCAGCACTGCCGGTGTTGCCTCCATAGCTGGGTTGCCCAGTGGAACATATACATACACCCTGAGTGCCACGCCTGGATCTACTGCTACTCTCAGCCCGACCAGCGGTACTTTCACAATCAATGGGGGTAATGTCACAATTGACGTCTCTGCCACCTACATGGTTTACGATGTACAGTTTTCAGAGCAGGGTCTGCTCTCCATCTCTATTCCCCCAGTCCAGTGGGGAGTGGTGGTTGATAACGGATACGTGTTCAACGATTCCTCTGGCAAAGCATTCGGCATGTATCAGGTACAGTCAGCCCCGATGTACGTAACATTGCCGTTGCCGCAGGGAACATACATGATACAGGGATTTATAATCGCTTCTGGACACTATCTTTACCAGGCACCGCAGATGATAACCGTGGGAGGTGGATCTAACCTGAACATCATACAGTTTAGCTCGGGAACTTCCACAGCATCGGCTGGGCTCTCAATTGTTGATTATGGATTCATAGGAGCGGGGGTCGTGATTGCGGCTGTCGGAATAATTGCAGGATTGGTGATTGCAAGAAGGAGGAATTCAGGGGGAACTGCTCCTTAAGATTCTGTATCTGCAGGCTTTCTTGCCTGATTATTCTCTGGAACGGCGTCTGCCGTTCCCGTTCATTCTTTTTTCAGGGAAGAGGGTTTACCATCTTTAATACCGAAAGGTCACAACGGTTTGAGAAATTAAATGAAAAAACATAAGACTGTTGTCAATCTGGTATAATGAGTAAAGTGGATAAACTCCAGATCAAGAAACGACTGAAAGTGGGAAACACTGAGTTCACTTATTTTTCCCTCCCTGAACTCAAGCGCGTTTCCGAACACGTGTCAAGGCTGCCGCTTGCCAGCAGGATAATTCTTGAATCCATGATAAGAAATGCCTCTGATCTTGGCATTCCGGATGACAAGTTGATATCAATCATTAAGGGTAACTTCCCGCATGATGAAGAGATATCGTTCAGGATTTCAAGGGTATTGATGCAGGACTTAACCGGAGTCCCTGCAATAGTTGATCTGGCATCCATGAGGGAAAAATTCAGGGAACTCAAGGTAGACCCCGCGAAGATCAACCCAGCCGTACCGGTCGATCTCGTCGTAGATCATTCTGTCCAGGTTGATTTCTTTGGCGACAAAAAGTCCTTCAGCGAGAACAGGTCAGTTGAGTTCGAGAGAAACAGGGAAAGGTACAGATTCCTCAAATGGGCAAGCAGAAGTTTCTCCAATGTCAGGGTGATCCCTCCGTCAGTCGGAATCGTGCATCAGGTTAATCTGGAGTACCTGGCCGACATAGTTTCTGTGAGGGAATTTGGCCCAGAAAAATTGGCTATCTTCGACACGCTTGTTGGCACTGATTCTCACACCACCATGGTAAATGGAATAGGCGTACTTGGCTGGGGGGTTGGCGGCATTGAAGCCGAAGCAGCGATGCTGGGAGAACCTATCACACTGCAGTATCCAGTTGTGGTTGGAGTTAACCTGCATGGTCGTCTCAAGCCCGGAATGGTGGCTACCGATCTGGTTCTTTACCTCACAAGAACATTCAGGAAAGCGAATGTAGTCGGGAAGATACTTGAGTTTTATGGAGAGGGGGTTTCGACACTTTCCGCCGCTGATCGATCGACTGTTTCCAACATGTGCCCTGAGTATGGCGCCACCTCTGCGTTGTTTCCCGTCGATGAAAACACGCTTGATTACCTTCGGCTGACGGGAAGAGCCGAAGACAGGATTTTGCTTGTGAAAGCTTATCTGGAAGCACAGGGAATGTTTGGTGTCCCAACGGACCTGGATTACGACGAGATAATAGATGTGAATCTTGGGGAGGTCGAGACCAGCGTTTCAGGTCCCAGTTTGCCTCAGCAGCAGGCTCCTCTTGGGAAAATTGGAAACACTTTCCTGCAGATGATGGAGGAACAGGGCATTGAACAGCAGCAGCCGGGAAAGCAGAGAACAATATCCCTCAGATCGGTGCCTGTTGAAATCATGGGAAAGAGGGAGACCCTCACGGACGGTGATGTCGTGATTGCTGCGATAACCAGCTGCACGAACACCAGCAATCCCAGGGTCATGATTGCTGCAGGGCTGCTTGCCAAGAAAGCCTGTGAATTTGGCCTTGCTGTAAATCCAAAGGTGAAAACTTCACTTGCGCCTGGATCAAGGGTTGTCACAGATTATTTGAAGAGGGCTGGTCTTGACCAATACCTGGAAAAGCTTGGCTTTTACCTGGTCGGCTATGGATGCACCACCTGCATCGGCAATTCTGGTCCGCTGCCGAAGGAAATTGAAGAGGGCATAAAGAGGGGAAACCTCAGCGTTGCTTCGGTATTATCGGGAAACAGGAACTTCCAGGCCAGAATTCATTCGGACGTCCGTGCGAACTACCTGATGTCGCCGCCGCTTGTGGTCGCCTTTGCCATTGCCGGGAACGTTGTCATAAATCTGGAAAAAGAACCGGTCGGAAAATCTGGCGAAGGAAAGCCGGTTTACCTCAGGGATATCTGGCCAGACAATGAAGAAATTGACTTAACCCTGGCATCCGCAATGAAGGAGTCGGATTACTCAGCCAGATATTCCGACGTGGAAAACAGTTCTGAGGAGTGGAGCGGGATCGAGGTGGTCGGGTCAGAAACGTATAAATGGGAAGAAGGCAGCACCTACATAAGGAATCCGCCGTACTTCAGCGACTTCCACAGAAACGGGGGGAGAAAATTGGAGGACATAGATCAATGTTACCCGTTGCTTGTCATGGGGGATTCTGTAACCACTGATCATATTTCGCCCGCCGGCTCAATTTCTGCCAAGAGCGTT
>JAJYPW010000077.1 GCA_021795055.1 Thermoplasmata archaeon | reverse complement strand
TTTTCTGCCTAGTGAAAGCTGAAGCGGAGCCAGCTGAAGTAGCTATTGTCGAGATTAGGCTCGCCCCGGTCGCGAGTATAATGGGAATACCAAAAAAGAGGGTAAGCAGAGGAACAAGGACAGTACCGCCGCCCAGGCCGGTCATGGAACCGACAAGGCCGGCAAACAATCCGGCGAGCACTATCGTGAGGAAAGTGATTATAACCCCGATGAGCCCTACCACAAATCAGGATAAGTACATCATTAAAAAAAGCTTCAGTTTCCTTTCCATGAATTAGCACAAATTTTTGAGACTTGCCTTCGCGTCAGAGGCTACCTATAAATAGAAATGTAAGTAATCAATCTGGGGGTATGTCACCAAGTGCTGCCGACTTACAGTCCGGCGACGATCTGATCAAACGGGGTTTCGCGAAGATGACCAAGGGGGGCGTCATCATGGACGTCACCACGGTCGAACAGGCCAGAGTGGCAGAGAATGCCGGCTCAGTTGCCGTAATGGCCCTTGAGAAGGTTCCTGCCGACATCAGGGCCGCCGGGGGCGTTGCGAGGATGGCAGATCCGGGCAGGATTCGGGAAATTATGGATGCGGTCACAATACCCGTCATGGCCAAGGTTAGGATTGGGCACATCTCGGAAGGTTACACTCTTGCAGCTCTCGGGGTGGACATGCTGGACGAAAGCGAAGTCCTGACTCCGGCCGATCCATATTTTCACCTTTTCAAGAGGGATTACAAGCTTCCCTTCGTATGCGGCGCACGCAATATAGGCGAAGCTGTAAGGAGGATATTTGAAGGCGCAGCTATGATAAGGACCAAGGGCGAAGCCGGGACGGGAAACATAGTTGAGGCGGTGCGCCACATGAGGCTCATGAACGAAGGAATGGCGCTCGTGCAGAAAAGCGACACTTCCACATTGGAAATCATGGCAAGAGAAATCTCAAGGCCATACGTTAAGTTGAGAGAGGAAGTATACAAGGGACTTCTGCCAGAAGGCACTGAAATTGACCCCCAGGGACTCTTTTACGGTAATAGCCTTTCAGACATACAGGACGGGATAATGGCAATCCTGAAAGACATCAAGGAGAATGGAAAGCTTCCAGTGGTAAACTTTGCTGCTGGTGGAATCGCAACTCCTGCGGACGGTGCCCTGATGATGAAGCTCGGCGCTGATGGAGTTTTCGTCGGCAGCGGTATATTCAAGTCTCAGGACCCCACCGAGATGGCAAAGGCAGTCGTTGACGCTGTACAGAACTTTGAGAATTACGAGCTCATTGGTCAGGCATCGGGCGGTCTGCTGTCGATGGACGGCCTGGAAATCGACCAGATTCCCGGAGACAAGAGGCTGCAGGAAAGAGGCTGGTAAGCCTTAGATGTTGTTTTTTCAACTGATTGCACTAGCTGCAATACTCATAGTTTTCTTCATCCTATCTGTCGAATTCGGGTTTTTGGATATCAGGGGAAGCGTCATAGCCCTTTTGCTTGGCCTGGTTATAGGGATATTCGGCGGACTGGAATGGCTGATCCTTATGCTTGTGTTTGCCACCACATCGTACGGGGCAACCAGGGCATGGTTTGAATTCAAGCAAAAAAAACACCTCCAGGAGGGTTCAAATGGCGAGAGGCACTTTTCCAACGTAATATCGGCCGGCCTGCCTGGCCTGATTGTGGTCCTTTTCAATGCCATCAACTCGTACTGGCTTAATGCAAACATCAATTTTTTCCTGATTTTCGCGGTGTCATACGCAGTCATAGAGGCCGACACCTTTGCTTCCGAGATAGGAATAATCGATCCCAAGGTCGTCATGGTCACAACCATGAAGGAAACCACGCAGGGTGCCAACGGAGGCGTATCGCTGACCGGAACCATTGCCTCGTTTGCAGGAGGATTTGTTATAGCAGCTGCTTATGATATCCTTGCGGGTTCATTTTCGGTAATTGACAATTTGCTCATAGTAGCACTTGCCGCGCTTGGCTCGCTGGTCGACAGCATACTGGGGGCTACACTGGAAAACAGGAATCTCATCACGAAGGGCCAGGTGAACTTCATTTCGTCAATTTTCTGTGTTGCCCTGGTTTCGCTTATCATTCTGCTGTGAAACGGTACCGGATTTTGAAAAGCTTTCAATTATTGCTTCTCTCTCATCGTTCATGGCCTTCTCGAAAAGATTCCATCTTGTCCTTCTCGGAAGAAATCTGTTTATCTGCAGGTCACTCAGGATCAATTTCTTTGCATCCTCGAGCAATGTGGAGGAAGGCAGCACAGCATCGCAGTTCACCTTCTCCCTAGACTTTCCCTCCAGCGGATAATTGAATCTGGAGCCGGTCAGCGACCCCAACAATGAATAATTGTGCCCATCCCTGAATCCCAGCCTGGCGAGATCGGATGAGATAATGTAATCAGAAAGAAGGGCAATTTCATATCCCTCATTGATTGCATCCCCATTTACGATTGAGTACACATTCTTCTTTACGGAGTATATCACGGACACGAAGGTTCTGAGTGTTTCCAGATATTCAATCAGTTCTGCGAGTGTAGTGACCCTTTTGTCTATCCGGTTCATGAATTTCAGGTTCAGTCCCGTGAATGCGATGCACTTCACGTTGTCGTCTATGGTTGCCTGGCTGACAGATAAAACAAGCTCACTAAAAATTGATGGATCAGCCAGACCGTTCTTCGTCCTGAGGACTATCACCCCAATTCCGTCCTCCTGCCAGAAGGAGATATGGTTGAAACCGGCTACCCTGAGATCACTCATTATAGGCTACCAGCCTGTAAATCCTCACCAGAATACCTCCGATAACGAGATCAACACCGAGGCCGACACCGAACTCCATAGATTGAGACACCGGATTCAGCGAAAACATCAGATACGTGATCGCTACCACTATAATAACAAGTATCAAGCCCAGAACATTGGCCGAACCAGTTCTCATTGTAAAGTACTTCCTCTGCCTTGGAATTCCGCTGCTCTGGCTGTTGGACACGATATTTGCAGATTTCATCGTCCCAGCTGCTCCGAACACCGCAACGCTTCCAGTGAAGATGGTGGAGACCAAATTCAGCATGCTCGAATTCCCCATGAACGCTGAGACATTCTCGGAAAGCAGTATGACGCCAACAACGAGTATGGCGAGGAAAGCGAAGAATGACCCTATCACCCTGTCAATGCTGATCTTGAGCCTGCCCATCCTGTGCAATCTGTTGAGTCCATACATGCCTGCAACTACAATGACGAATGGAACCCCGAGGACGACCGCTACCTCGGAGAATGGTATTGGAACTCCGGGGGTAAGTGCTCCCCATGCGGAAAGGATGACCAGGTAGATGATGCTGAGGATTCCAAACGAGGTGATCAGGGGCTTTGAAAGCGGATGGAGATCATCCTTTGCGTCAATGAAAGGAAGACCGAGGAAATACAGCAGCGGGATGATCGCGAAGAAGTAGGTTGCTAGCAGTGGCCCGTAGAGGTTCAACCTTGCAAATGATCCGGTGAAATCGAAGAAATCCACTGCCTTGTATATCGGCAGGAGGAACCATGGGGGATACGGAGGCACATACAGTGCCAGAGGGCTCGATGGAGGAGGGCCCGGGAACGGGGAAAACAATGCCGGTACATTGGGAAGCAAGGCGATGATGGATGGAACCAGGATCAGGAATCCAAGCGTAAACATCCCAAGCTGAATCATATATACGAAGTTGAAGGGGTACCAGGGCTTGTAGGATGGATCATCTTTAAGCATCGCTGGAGCCTTGTATTTAGCTTCCCTGTTGGAAGGCATCATGTTGTTGGCTTCGGCCAGGAAGAAGTGGAGCCCAAAGAGCCCGCCGAGAACTGCGGCCAGTATTATGTGCAGTCCGAGTGCCCTCACAAAGAGGCCAGTCGTGGTTCCGTCTCCGAAGCCCATTGAAACGAGATAGTTACCAAACAGCGGAATTGATTGAGCAATGCCACGACCAACATCGGTGGCATCATACGCCAGCACATCTCCAGGCAGCGAATATCCGTAATAGCCCACGCCCATGGTCACCGCAAGCAGCAATACACCAAGGATCCACTGTATCTGTCTCGGCTTTTTATAAGCCCCCTTGAAGTAATTCCTGAACATATGTACATAAATTAGGACAATCATTGCGTACGCGCCGTACAGATGCGTAGCACTCATTAGCGCACCGTACGGGACAGAGGTGATTATGTTCTCAGTTGACACATACGGATTACCCGGGTTGTAATATATCAGAAGAAGAAGGCCGCTTACCACCTGGTATATGAAAGCTATCGAAATAAGCGCTCCTGTCCAGTACCATATCCCTCCTTTCTTCCTGACATAGTCAGGCTGCACCTTTAATGGCAGCTCTGAAATTTTAAGAGGATCTTCGCCAAAAGTTCTCGTTATGAAGTTGTCCTGGTTTTCAGTCTCTGTAACCATAGTTATCCCTCAGGCCTCCCCGGTGTTGGTAACCACGGTCGTAACCTGGCCAGCAGGAAATGGGGTCCCCCCGGTCAGATCGCTTGCCTTTCCGTAAATTGTCGGTCCAATCATACCCACCGCAGAAATTGTGCCGTCCTGATTGTACCTCAAAATAGTATTCGGCAGCGGGCGCGAAGTCGGACCTGTCAGCACAGCGCAGCCGCTTTTAGGGTCATAAGTGCTACCGTGGCACGAACAGTGGATTATACCGTAGTTGTTCTGAGCAGCCCCATACGGAGTGCCCGGAATCGCCTGTCCAGGCGGATAATAGTGTATCTCGGGCGGGACGCATCCAAGATGCTGGCAAATTGCACTGTATGCAACTATAGACTGGCTCCCTTCCGGGCCAACGCCACCCGGGAAAGCAAAGGTTGATCCGTCAGCAGGGATTGTAACGCTTGCCGGACTAACGCTTATGGGGTTGCCATTTTTGTCTCCAAGTTTAAGCAGGAAATTGGGGTCATTGGAAAGGGGATAGTAAAAAAGCCATGTGGTCGGCGTATTTACCGGGATATCACTGTACTTGATTGGCGTGCCG
>JAJYPW010000076.1 GCA_021795055.1 Thermoplasmata archaeon | reverse complement strand
ATTTTGAGGAATATTTCGGGATACCGTATCCATTGCCAAAACTCGACGTCATTGCTGTTCCGGAATTCGCGTTTGGCGCAATGGAGAACTGGGGTGCTATAACCTTCAGGGAGGCCCTTCTTGTGCCTTCTTCGGGAACATCGGTAAGGATGAGGAAGAGATCGGTGGAGGTTATTGCCCATGAAATTGCCCATCAGTGGTTTGGTGACCTTGTCACAATGAAGTGGTGGAATGACATCTGGCTGAATGAAAGCTTTGCCACGTTCATGTCGATCAAGAGTACGAGTTCCAGACATCCGGAGTGGAAATACTGGGAATATTACCTTATGGATCGGGGTGTCTCATCCCTTAACGGGGATTCGCTGAAGTCCTCTCATCCCATATCTGTCGAGGTCAGGGATCCTGAAAGCATAAGCCAGATATTTGATGAGATCAGCTATGGCAAAGGGTCCTTCGTGCTTCGAATGACTGAAAAGTTTGTTGGCGAGGATAAGTTCCGCGATGGCCTGAGAGAATACCTGCCAAGGTTCATGTATGGGAATGCTTCGGGAGTTGACCTGTGGGAATCCATAGAAAAAGTTTCCGGGAAACCGGTAAAGAAGATCATGGGGGAGTGGACCTCAAAACAGGGTTATCCGCTGATACGGGTGTCAAGAACTGCTGACAGGATCAGGATAACGCAGGAAAGATTTATGCTCGATGGTTCAACGGACGGTTCGGTCTGGCCAGTACCTATCACAGTGCGCATACATTCTGGAGAGGAGAGGATATTTCTGGACAGTAAATCAGTAGAAAGGGAGGGATTGGATTTCCTCACGTTCAATTCCGCGGAAGCTGGTTTTTACAGGGTACTTTATGATGAAGAATACTACCACAATCTCTCGAAGATTTTGCCTTCTCTCTCTGGCGTGGAACAGTGGGGCCTTCTCAATGACTCTTTCGCTTTCCTTCTCTCTGGGAAGATTGGATGGGGTCAGTATTCCAGGATCATTTCCCTTGCAGGAAATATCAGGGACCGCATCATAATAGAAGAGATCTCAAGGCAGATGCATCTCCTCATCCTCATCCTCATAGCTCCCAGCTCCGGAAAAGTCAAAAGCGTCGCTTCGGAATTTTTCTCTAGATGGATTAAGGAATTCGGGGAGCCAAAGGAAGGTGAGGAGGAATGGATTTCCGAATCGAGGACCAACCTTTATGCATCGATGATCCTCATTAACCGGGAGTTTGCTGAAAGCCTTTCCAAGCGTATTGACGGAATCTTCCGCGAAAGACCTGAGTTGAGGGGGCCCATAGGGCTTGCCTATGCAATATCATCCAACGACTTCGTTAAGCTTTACGATAAATACAACGAGTCTGACAACGACGAGGATAGACAGCGCTTCATTGCCTCGATGGCATGGCTGGGTGGAGAGAAGAACCTAACAGCCTTCATTAACCTGATCAAAAATGGTGAAATAAAGAGGCAGGACTTCGGCACAAGCTTCATAAACCTTGCAACTAGCATACGCGGAAGGGGATTTGCTTTCGAGAATTATCAGTGGATGGTTAAGACGATAGTCGAGGTGTTCAGCGGCAGCGTAACCGCCTCCAATGTGGTTTCCGCTCTGATTACATTCTGCGGCCTTGAGAAGGGAAGTTCTATAAACGAGATGTCAAAATGGACCGAACAGTTCAGTGAAGTCTCTACTGGCCTGAACAAGGGAAGGGAGTATCTCAAAATATATGAAAAATTAAGGTCCACCCTCCTTCAGTAAGACTATGAGGGGGGGAGGGGTATTTCCAGTGGAAACATCCTCGGCTTGGATATCATACCCCTGAGGGATTTTCCAGCATGATTTACCCGAACTTCCTGACCAATCTTTATGCTTGATCTCTCAATAAATCCAAGGCCTATACCTCTGGCAAGTGAAGGGGAATAACTTCCACTGGTAAGGGTACCTATTTTCCTCTTACCTATGAATATTTCATCTCCAGTCCTTGGTATACCTCTCTCTAAGAGTACAATTCCTCTAAATATTTCCTTTGGTCTGGGGTCTATGTTTTCCTGACCAATATACTTATGGGAGTTATCAATTATAAAAGAAATAGCTGCCTCTGCAGGGGTTCTATCTGATTTAAAATCGGTTCCTGAAAGGAGCATCCCCTTCTCCATGCGCAGAGTGTCTCTTGCCCCAAGCCCGCATGCCCTTCCTTCATATTTTTCCAGTTTTGCTGCCAGTACCCTCCAAATCTCAACAATTGTCTGGTTGTCAGCAATGATCTCCACTCCACTCTCTCCTGTATAACCAGTACCGGAAATGATCATCATATCCTTCAGTGTTCTATTATGATTTTTCCATTCAAACTTTATCCACTTAAAAAATTCAGCTTGCGGCAATCCGCAATCCATGAGAAGGTCCTGGCTTTTAGGGCCCTGAACTGCGATACAGCCATATTTATCTGAAATATCATCTATGTTAATATTGAACGAACCTTTATTGAATTTCATCCATGAATAGATTTTGTCCTTTGTAGCTGCATTGGGAACGATGAGATACTCTTCCTGGCTGAGCCTATATACAATACAATCATCAATCATCTTTCCCTGTTCATTTGTAAAGGCAGTGTAAGCACAGGATCCCGGTGAAAGCTTGGAAACCATTGTCGGGAATAAACCGTCAAGATAAGATGAAGAATCTTTCCCTGTAACAATGATGTCCCCCATATGCGAGACATCAAAAATTCCCACATTCTTGCGCACAGCCATATGCTCAGGGATAATCTGATCATAGTAAAGAGGCATTTCCCAGCCATGAAAATCCACGATGTGCGCTTTTAACTTTACATGCTCTTCAAAAAGAGGCGTTCTCATATAAATTCCTCCATCACCCACTTTCTCTTTGGAGTGGAAGCGTACCCCTCCCTCCCTATGGTTTCAATAAAATACTCATGCACTCTGGTGTCTCCGGTTAATTCCGGATGGAACGTGAGTCCAATCACCTTTTCCGACCTAACCATGACTGGCAATCCCCTGTGCTTTGCAAGTACCAAGACACTATTTCCCACGCTCTCAATGATAGGTGCACGGATAAAAACAGCGTTGTACCTTCCTATACCTTCTATGTCGATATAGTCTGTGAAAGAATCTATCTGCCGTCCATAGGCATTCCTTTTGATGCTTGCATTGAGGATACCCATCCCCCTTACCCTCGAAGTGGGATCATCTTTAGAAATCAGGATAAGGCCAGCACAGGTACCCATCACATGAAGACCCCTGGAAACCATTAACTTAATGGAATCAAACAGGTCAAAATCCTTCAACAGCTTGTATATTGTTGTGCTCTCGCCGCCCGGTATGATTAAGCCGGACACGGATCTTAGGGCTTTTTTATCTCTTATCAAGACAGGATCAATATCCCTCCTGCTTTCTCTGGAAAGTTTGTGAAGAATCTCGACATGCTCGGAAACATCGCCCTGGTACCCGATAATTCCAATATTCACCATTTAGGAGCGCTACCTGTCTCTTTAATATTTCTTTGTCCTTGCAGGTGTATGGCTGCCGAAACAAAAGGTCCGGCTTTCCACTACAGGCAGGCATTCCTGAAGAAAGCTGCTGGAGATCTCAAGGGAGCAATACTGGAGCTCGAAAAAGCAGTGCAGTCAAGAGACTCACAAATTTCCTACATATGGAAACTCACCGAGTTGTATTATGAGGATATGCAGTATGAGAAGGCGATTGAAAGGCTTGAAGTGCTGCTTTCACAGGATCCGAGGAACCAGGAATACCGGAAGAAGAAGATAGAGGCGCTGAGGCAGCTTGAAAGGAACTATGAAGCACTGGAGGAATTTGAAAAGGGCAACGAACTGAATCCTCATGATCCTGAATGGCTGATGGAAGAGGCTGAGTTTCTGCATGACGCAGAGAAACTGGGCGAAGCCTTGGATCGGATTACAAGAGCCATAACTCTCAACCCCGAAAAACCGGATTACAGGATCGCGAAGGCAGATGTAATGCTGGAATTGGAAGACACCGAAGGCGCATTAAACGAGGTGAAGGAGGCTATAAAAGCAATGCCATGCAATCCGGACAACTACGTCCTGGCGGCAAAACTGATGGACGAACTTGGTATGCACGAAGACGCAGAGAGCCACCTTCTGAAGGCAGTTGAACTGCGGCCGCATGAAATTGTCAGGTACCAAGATCTGAGCGAGCACCACGAAAAGATGGAAAACTTCACGAAGGCTATAGAATGCCATGACAGAATGATAGAGCTGAACCCCGAAAGAGCACAGCTCTACTTTGAACGGGCTGGTCTGAAGGAGGAAACAGGCGACGTCAAGGGGGCGCGTGAGGATTACAGGAATGCACTGAAACTGGAACCCGGAAATTCCCAGTACCGAAAAAGGCTGGAAAAACTTGCGGAAAACCCTTAATTTTATCTATATGTTAACTTTTATCCATTGCCAGGGCCGGTAGATCAGCGGTAGATCGCCTGCTTTGCAAGCAGGAGGCCTCGGGTTCAAATCCCGACCGGTCCATTCTTCGATATTCCCTGTTCTTTTATGGAAGTCTAAACAGGCAACACGGATTAAGCCTAAAACCATTAAATACACTCATTTCAATCATATGAGAGTTGCATGAGAGATTTGAACTTTATTTTAGAGAATGCTTGGAAATACAGGGATGATCCTGAAAAACTAATATGGACATTTCAAAGAGCTTTTGAAGAATACCGGGAAAATCCGACTTACTTATTCGAATATGCAAATGCTTTGGACTTCCTGGGGAAGGAAAGTGAAGCGATTCCCCTATATCAACAGGCTTTATCGTTGGGAATATCCGGAAAAAAGAAAATTCAGGCTGAAATCCAATTAGGGAGTTCATTCAGTGTACTGGGTGACCATGTAAGTGCAATTACTATCCTTAGCAGGGTGCAGAAGGAAACAGGCGACCCTGCCGCCCTGATCTTTCTGTGCATCGCTCTGTTTAGGTCTGGAGAGACCAAGAGATCTCTTAAGACAGCTCTTAGCTTTATTATGTCAGGCAAACATGGCCTATTGCCAAAATATACGAGAGCTCTCTCGCAGTACCTTGAT
>JAJYPW010000075.1 GCA_021795055.1 Thermoplasmata archaeon | reverse complement strand
TAGGATTCGATACTTCATGCGTCCTGATCCGGATGGAGGACAGGATGGACGACATCTTCACTCTTGCAAGGAGCGTTTCCTGGCTGATAAGGTCATCAGAGAAAGTCTATTCTGCAAGGATCAACGGGCTCTGCCTGGGCCTGGCACTCGAAATCGTCCTTTCCTGCGACGCGGTTGTCTATGACAAGGATACAAGGATAGGAAACCCCGATATACGTTTCGGGATGCCATTTCTGACCGGAGTGCCATGGAATATGTTTTCCCATGTCGAAGCAGCCCTCATGCTTTCGGGAAGGATAATCGAAGCCGGAGAGGCTGAATTTTCCGGTTTCATTCCATCTTCGGCTCTCAGCAAGTTTGAGAAGAATTTCATTTATGCCAGGAGATTCTACAAGCGGGTCAGGCCACGGGAAACAAGCCAGGTTGACGGAATGCTCTCCAGGGTTTATGATCTTGCAGCAATAGATCTGAAAGGCCTAGAGCGGTTCAGAGAAGTCATTGCTGGCAGTCTCAAGATTCCTCTCGATCCTGATTGACACATATATCCCAAGGAAATACAGGGCAATCATGGGCACAGCCATGACCACCATTGTGAATCCCGTGACTCCAGGGGAGAAAAACATCCCGAATACGAGTGCACCTATCACGGCATATCTCCAGTTCTTTTTCCAGAACGCTGAGTTCGTGACCCTGAGTCGCGTAAGGCCAGCCATCACCACTGGTATCTCGAATGAAAGACCGAAGGCTACAACGTATACAATCAGGAAAGTCACGAAATTCACTATCCCCATAGAGGCGGATGCGCCGAGGCCAATGTCAAAGGCGTCAAATATGATGAAAAGGCCAGGCGCAATGAACCAAATTCCGAAGAACGCGCCGGCTGCGAAGAGCAGCGCGGCCGGTATCACGAGTGAGAATATGGTCTCCACCTCTCTTTTTTTTAGGCCGGGGGCAACGAACCTCCCGACATGGTATACTATCGCCGGCATGGAGAAGACAAGAGAAAGGAACATTGCCACGTAGAAGTCCCCTACCACCCCATCAGTCGGCCTCAGCGCTATAAGGGTGGTGCCGGCAGGAAGTACATGGCTTTCTATGAGTCCGAGAAACTGGGCAGAGATATTCCTGTAAGGGTCAGGATATATGAATGGGAACGTGAAACCAAGCAAGGATACCTTCTCGATGCGAAAAACAATGAAAATGAGAAAGAAGGATATGAAGAAATACCCAATCCTGATTAATCTGTACCTGAGTTCTTCCAGATGCTTCAGTACATCTGATAGGTGAAAACCATCTATCATCGGGTCTCGGGATTTAGCTTTGTGGACATCTCCTGTTTGATCTGGTCAACAGATTTATTGCTTGTGTCTATTCCAAGCTTCTTCGCTGCTTCCACGTAATCGATCTGATCCTTTGCAGAGCCAGGATTGTTCATTGCACTCCTGATCTCCCGCTCAAGCTCCATCTTTCCCCGGGTATATTCACCTGAGGCCCTTCCCAGGTTCCTTGCAAGTTCCGGTATCTTTCTGGCACCGCCAAACAGGATTAGCACAACCGCTATTATGATGAGCCAATCAGGCAGTGAATCAAACGCCATGGATAGGTAATTTGCCCGATTATATAATCTTAGACATCACGAAGGCTTTGCGACAATATTATTCGAGGGAACTTCTTGGAATATTTCGTCTTCTGGGCGTAGTTCCACTGTGGAAATGTAATACCAGGCTTCGAATTTGTCCAGATATGATTTTATCATTGCTGCGTCTTCCATCCTCAGCAGTATCACCCCCTTGGTAAATTTCTTGTAAGTAATGTTCTCAAGCAGGCCCTGCCTGTGATATTCATACTTTCCATGCCATGAGGTTGAATCCTGGCCATAGAGGCCACGAATAAACTTTAACATGATCCTGTTCTCTGTTTCGGGAGGAAGCCTGAAGACTATGAGTGATCCATGCATTATGGACAGTGCATGTCCATAATATATCTAAGCCTGTTCATCATATCTATCATGGCCAGGAGGACTGCCGAGGATCTAAGGGATCTAATCAAATCTGTTAGGGATAGATCCTTCCCCTACGAGAAAAGGGATTCAGAGAAGAGGAACCGGTCCAGTTACGATGATGCACAGGTCAATGAAATTGCAGATATACTGGCGACGATAAAAGACGTTGTGGATCTGGCATCGTCACGTATGCCGGAGTAGAAGAGGGGAGCAGGAAGACCTCCCGTGCCGGTATCGGCCGTCAGTCCTGCTCATGCAGGCATACTTCGGTATGCCCAACCGCATTGCAGAGGGATTCACCGGGCTGTTCGGTGAAAAGTTGGGGATATCCTCCAGTTTTTCCTACAAGACCATAGAGCGAGGTTATGAGCCGGAAAGAACGAAAAAGCTCCTGGATGATGTTCACAGGATCATGAACGAAAACGGCAATCCCTTGAGAAGATATTCTCCACCGATGGGACCGGCGATCCCACCACCATGAAGGTCAACTACGAATCAAAGAGGAGCCAGCAGAGGATCGAGAAGGAGAGGAATAAAGACAGGAAGGAATCCGATGCCTTCCCTCACGCAAAGGGGAAGCATGATTTTCAGTATTCTTCCTTTTCAGTGGGAGTGCATACCAAGATAATATCCCGCTTCTCTACCACATATGATCACTCAACGGGGGAGCTGTCACTCTTTCCCGATGTAATGGAACGGACTGCCGATCTGTGTCCACAGATCGAGGTAATGCGGGGAGATGCACTGTATTCAAACAGGAAGACCTGTTCAATTGTGGATGCATACGGAATCGAACAATATTTCCTTCGAAAGACAAATGCAACATTCCATGCCAGGGGTGTGGCACTATGGAAGAGGATGTTATACGATTTTATGGGCAGTCCCTGGACATGGCTGGAGGGATTTCACATGCGATCCATATCTGAATCTGTGAATTCAAAGATGAAGAGAAAGATGCCCACAAAGATCAGGAAGAAACTGCCTCAGATGAAGAAGACGGAAGAGAGCCTCAAGATCAACATGCACAACCTGAGGCAGTACAGCTATCTGAGGCATACAAATTCGGATATCATAAAGAATTACGGAGAGCAGGCGGGAGAATAATATAATCCCAAAGCCACTGGTACCAAAGCATTTATGATAAGCTGCCCGATGCTACTTTTGTGGAGGGAATAGAAAGGAAGGAGATCCTAATTGAAGTTGTTCCTGGAGCTATTATTGCTGCTCCCTTAGCAGTTGTCCTTTCCTTGGGGCACAATTTCGTATTTTCATTCTTGATATTTTACTTTGGAATCTGGTTTGTTGTTTTCGTGATTCTTTATGACTTCTTTTTTATCAAGCGCAAGATCGTGGAAAGGAATGAAAGAAAGGATAGAGGTTAAAAGTGACTAGGTAACTTCTGTTGAATGATAAGGAGAAATCAGATGCGTTCCCGTCCACGAAAGGGAAGCTTGACTTCCAGTATTCCGTCTTTGCAGCAGGAGTGCACACAAAGATGATCGCCGGATTCTCAACCACGGGCGATCATTCCATCGGCGAACTGTCGCATTTCCCCCATATAATGTCACAGACCCTGGATCTTGCTCCGCAAATGGATGAGATGCTTGGCGACTCCCTGTATTCCAACAGGAAGATGTGTTCCATAACGCGAGGTTATGGAATGGATCTATATTTCCTTCCAAAGACCAATGCAAGCTTCAGGTCAAAGGGCATGATCATGGAAAGCAATGCTGTATCATTTCATGGATGACACGCAATCATGGCTGGAACATTACCACATGCGTTCCATTTCGGAATGCGTCAACTCCATGATGAAGAGGAAGATGCCCGTCAAGATAAGGAAGAAACTCTCCCGGAGGAAAAAGACGGAGGAAACTCTCAAGATAAACATGCATAACCTTCGACAATACAATTACCTGAAGCACACAAATCCCGGACTCATAAAAGATTACAGGGAGATGCTGGCAAAATAATATTGTCCCAAAGCCCATCACGAAAGATCGACTTCAGTTTCAATTCCGAGGGCCCTGAGCCTGCCTGCTGCTGCATTAACATCAGGAGCCAGCCTGCCTGAAGGGTCTGAAATGGAGATTGCAATCTTCCTCTTTTCCGCATTTACGACCACAAAACCTATTGTCCTGTCCTCCGGCTTTATTTCGTCGGTTCTGGAGAAATCACCGATGAATTCCATGAGCGCTTCATCCTGTGCAACGGTGGAAAACAGCCCACTGACCCCTTTCAGTGACTCTACAAGCCTGGACAGTTCCACGCATATGCTGGATGGATGCCTCTGTGGAACGCTAATATTGTAGATTAGGCAGTCTGTCATGCGGTCACTTCATCAGTTGATCGATATAGCGCTTTCCTATCTCTTCCAGCAAAGTCTTCCTGAATTCTGGTAAGGTGATCTCGCTGACCTTTTCGGATCTGGGCCTGACGGTCACGGTCCCGTTCTTCTCCTCCCTTTCGCCAACCACGCAAACGTAAGGCGGCCTGAATCTCCTTATCAATCTCAGCCTCTTGTTCAGCGTTTCTGCAGAACTGTCAAGCAATACCCTGATTCCAATCTCCCTGAGCTGGTCAGTGATCTTTTGCGCATATGACGAGAAATGTTCGCTGACCGGGACAACTGCCACCTGGTATGGTGACAACCAAGTGGGGAGCCTGCCGTTGTAGTTTTCAATCAATATGGCCATGATCCTCTCGAGGCTCCCGAAAACCGCCCTGTGGATCATTATCACTGGCGACTTTCCACCGTTACTGTCTACATAGGTCAATCCAAAGTTCGACGGCATGAAGAAATCGAGCTGGATTGTCGACAGCTGCCACTTCCTTCCCATTGCATCCTTCAGGTAAACTGAAATCTTGGGTCCGTAAAATGCGGCATCGCCCGGTGTTTCCCTGAACGCGAGATCGAGTTTTCTTAAAGCAGACCTCAACGCTTCAGATGCCTCAATCCACCTGTCCAGATTTACGCTGAGATTCCCGGAACCACACTTAGGGCATAGAAGTTCCTCCACTGCACCCCTGAGGTCGAACTTCTCGTCACAGGTGTTGCATGAGTACGTCACCAGGAATTTCTCTGGGTGATCTTCATCAATCAGGCTCAACTCGTAGCTGATTTCCAGGTTCCCGAAGAGGGTGGTGAAGGTCTCCCTGATCATGCGGAGTA
>JAJYPW010000074.1 GCA_021795055.1 Thermoplasmata archaeon | reverse complement strand
TGACTGTCAGCCCGCTGCCTGTCAGAGTTCGATAAGACTGCGAAATGACTGAATACCCGCTGCCGTTTATATCAGTATGACCGATGAAGTAGCTGAAGTGGGACCCTGGCGCAAAGATGTTGCTTGCGTTCACAGCCAGTGCACTTGAAGCGCTCGCATTAAGCGAAAACAGTGCTGAAGCCTGACCTGGTGTGGACGATGTCTGAGCTGCAACGACTGGTATGAGGCTCCCGGCATTGTTGGCTATGCTTCCATCACTATATTTTACAGTGTAATAGATGTAGAAGTTGCCCGGTATCTGGTACGTGTGCGTTACCTTCAGTATGCTGTTGCTGACCGATAAATTAGTGTAAATGGCACTCAGTCCGTCTCCGAAATTGAATGTAGCAGATTCAAAATTGCTGGCCACGCTTACGTTAAACCCATAGCTTTGCCCCACAGTTGCAGTTAAACTATTGCCCGAAATTGTAGGTAGGGGCCCTGTCCCTGGTGTACTTGTACTTGGCGATTTCAGAACATACGCGACCGCAAGTGCCGCAACCGCAAGTATCAAAACGACAGTTATTACCTGCCATTTCGTTACTGAGGAAGCTTTCCTTGGGGGAACGATAGGCTCTGATCCGCCTGTTCCTTTAGGTGTGTTTTCCGTGTTACTATCCATAGTAACCTCCGTTCCGTCCATCGGAATACATGTATTTATTTGTTTGCGCGATGCTTTAAATACAATCCATACCACGCCGCGTATGATGGCCAACGGTTGTCTGACTGGACCACCGGTGATGTCATATATAGTTCATCCTGTTATCTCTGGTCGGTACACCTCGCAAAGATCAGAAAACCTCATGAAAGTCTTTGCCAGTCGGGAAGCGGAGGGTGTTATTCTCCTTAGCCTTTCAGAGGAATTCCTCAAAGTCCTCCGGCTTCAATTTCCTGTAAGGTCTTTCGGTAAGAGCGGTTTCTTCTGCTGTCACGGGATCAAGATCCTCATAAGACTGGCCTTTCACCTGGTAGAAAACCCCTATGGGGATCCTGTCCCCCCATTCCTGGACAGCCCTGTATGCCTCCTCAAAGTTCGATGGATCCTTTGCCTCGTACTTGTAGACCCTTTTCCTGAAGTAATCGTAAGTGTTGGTCTTGTTGAACGTTACACACGGACTGAATACGTCGATGAAGGAGAAGCCCTTGTGCTGTATTCCCTTCTTCACCACTTCCTGCAGGTGTTTCGGGTCACCGGAAAATGACCTTGCAACAAAGGTTGCCCCCGCGGAAAGCGCGAAGGTCATTGGATTTACGGGTTTCTCAATATTCCCATCAGGAGTCGTCTTGGATATGAAACCTATTTCCGACGTCGGTGAAGCCTGGCCGGTGGTCAGCCCAAAAATCTGATTGTCCGAGACGATGTAGGTAAGATCGACATTCCTCTTGGCAGTGTGGAAGAAGTGCTGCGTTCCCTCAAAAAATCCGTCTCCGTCCCCGCCGTAGCCTATAACGGTCAGCTTCCGGTTTGCCCACTTCACCGCGGATGCAACCGGCAGAAGCCTGCCGTGCAGGCCATGGAAGCCGTAAGCCTTTATGAATTCCGGCAGGTTACTGGAACAGCCTATCCCAGAAACAACCACAACATTTTCCGGTTCAATTTTCAGTTCGGTCAGGACATTCTTTATAGCCGAAAGCTGCGCGAAATTGCCGCACGCTGGGCACCAGTCCGGCTTGATTTTTCCGCTGTAATCATTGACAGTCACCATATTATCACCTCATTTCTCCCTCAATCATTGCCGCAAGTTCAGACGGGTAAAACGCCTCGCCGTTGTACTTTCTTACAAGCACCGTTTTCAGCCCGAGTTCCGCCTTCAACAGGCGGTTGAACTGCCCGCTGTAGTTATTTTCCACCACGATGATCTTCTTTTTCCCGGAACATAATTTCCCAATGTCAGGGTTGACGGGGAACACCCTGTTGACCTCTATGGCACCTATTCGATGGCCTTTTCCGCGAAGGATGTCGATCGCCTCTTCGGTCACGCCGGCAGTGGAACCCCACTGTATGACTGCGTATTCTGCATCCGCGAGCATGTATGTCTCTGTGGGAGGCATTTTCCTCACGAAGGTCTCGAGTTTCCTCATCCTCTTGTCCATCATCGTGACCCGCTTGGTTGGGTCGGTCTCGGCATCGCTGACCACGTCACCATATTCGTCGTGTTCATCGGAGTCCTCATTGTGCATCAGGCCTTTCTGGCCCGGGATCGCTCTTGGGGAGATCCCGCTCTCCGTGACCAGGTATCTCTTGTAATCCTTCTCCCCGTCAACTGGCCTGTTACCGTCGTCCACCCTGAATTCCGGATCTATGCTGTCTACGGTTTCGTTGTGTTCCGAAAGGTATAGATCTGACATGACTATGACGGGAGTCTGATACTCCTGTGCAAGGTTCATTGCCTCTGAGGTAAGATCGATGCAGTCCCTGGCGTCCCTGGGACTCAGCACTATCCTCGGGAAGTCCCCCTGGGAAGCGCCAAGCACAAGATTCAGGTCCCCCTGTTCGGTCTTCGTTGGCAGGCCCGTCGAAGGCCCCGGCCTCTGGGATTCGTATATTACGATCGGTATTTCCATCATTCCTGCAAGACCGAGCGCTTCCACCATCAGGGAGAAGCCCCCTCCTGATGATCCTGTCATGGCCCTTGCGCCAGCGTAGTTTGCACCGATTGTCATGTTTATGGCCGATATCTCGTCTTCCGGTATCTTGACAAAAACCCCGAAATCCCTGGCATGGGCTGCCAGATAATGGAGCGCGGAAGAAGCGGGTGTCATAGGGTACCCTATATACATCTTGAGGCCCCCGCGTACTGCTCCGAGCCCGACTGCTTCTCCTCCCCCTATGAGGTACTTTCTCTTGTTGCCGAAGGAGAGTTTCTTGCCGATTGATTTATGGTTCGAAAGGTAGTAATCGTAACCTTCTTTCGCGGCACTCACGTTCTGTTCGGAAACTTTCCCCTTCTTGCCGAACACGTCCAGGATAACCGACGAAAGAGTATCGAAATCCACTCCCGTGGCGGCCATTGCAGCGCCTATGGCAACCGTGTTTTTCATAAGGGCAAAGGAGCTGTGCTTTGAAGCCAGATCCGAGAGGGGCATGGGCACATAGGTGACCTTCCTATCCGTGTAACCTGAAATGGACTTGTCGAAAATCGCAATCCCGGTCAGTGGTGAGGCTCCTCCCTCATTTATATCAGGGTTGGTGTGACGCTCCACCCCGTCCTTGTTGAGCGCTATTAAGATGTCAAGCCCGTCTCCCTGCGACCTGACCTTTCCGCCGGATGCCCTGACCTGGTACCAGCTTTGCCCCCCTCTGACTATGTCCTGGTAATAATTGTAAGTCATCACGTTCAGTCCCTTTCTGGAAAACGTCTTGGCAATAATCTGCCCGGCAGACTGGACCCCGTCGCCGGCTGCCCCTGCAACCCTAATAATTATCTCGTCATCTCTCATTGCGCTCTACCAGTTCTGCCGCTATCCCTAGTCTCTATAATACATTTTTGAGATTTGTGGAACAACTCATGCGGCGAGTTGCGTATATACTCATAAAAGATACCTGAGAATGGCACGAAAAGAACGTGACGTACTGGGGGAAGTCTCCCTTCCCGAAGGCGTTTTCTACGGTGTGAATACATACAGGGCTATGGACAATTTCAGGATATCAGGCCAGGTTGCGGACGCCGATCACATAACCTCAATGGTGACCATAAAGAAGGCTGCAGCCCTTACAAACGCAAAGGTGGGGAAACTGCCGAAGGAAAAGGCTGATGCAATTGCCGGCGCATGCGACAAGATAGCAGGCGGTTACCATCTTTCCGACTTCAGGATTGACATTTTCCAAGCGGGCGCCGGAACCTCTTTCAACATGAATGCCAACGAGGTCATAGCAAACGTCGCGCTGGAACTTTCCGGCAAATCAATCGGGGATTATACGTACATACATCCAAATGATCATGTGAACATGGCGCAGAGCACCAACGACATCTTTCCGACCATGATGCGAGTTACTGCAATGAAAAAGGCACTGAAGCTAATCTCCGAGGCAAAGAAGCTTTCGGAGTCCTTCAGGAAGAAGGCTGAAGAGATGAGGTCCGTGGTAAAACCTGGCAGGACCCACCTGCAGGACGCAGCCCCGGTTACCCTTGGGCTTGAGATGGCAG
This sequence comes from Thermoplasmata archaeon, assembly GCA_021795055.1. Taxonomy (GTDB): domain Archaea; phylum Thermoplasmatota; class Thermoplasmata; order Thermoplasmatales; family Thermoplasmataceae; genus JACWAH01. Next base: position 1,037 of record JAJYPW010000074.1, on the reverse strand, counting down.
CCTATTCATATGGGATATCGAGGGATACTCGGGCGATCGAAGAGTCAATTGAATACCTCAGGGAACTTAACATTGGCGGAACTGCGGTAGGCACCGGTATAAACACGCCAAAGGGCTTTCAGGCAGAGGTTGTGAAAACCCTCTCCTCGCTGACAGGCATTTCCTGGATCCCTTCTCCCAATCTCCCCGGAATAATGCAATTCCAGTCAGACTTTTCAAGAGTGATGAATGCGGTAACGGACCTGGCGCTGGACCTCAACAAGATATCAAATGACATAAGGCTGCTATATTCTGGTCCAGGTGCCGGAATACATGAGATCAGGATACCTGCAGTTCAGCAGGGATCTTCCATAATGCCCGGAAAGATCAATCCATCCATAGCTGAGGCCATGAACATGATATGCCACTCGGTCGTTGGGAGCCAGCAGGCAGTGAACATGTCAGTGCAGGCAGGCCAGCTTGAGTTGAACGTCATGATGCCGGGGATAGACCTGGAGCTTTGCAGATCCATGGACATACTTGCAAACGGGATCAGGATGTTCAGGGAAAAGCTGGTTGACGGACTTGAGGCAGAGGCCGAAATATGCAAACGCCATCTCGAGACCAGTTTTGGGTCTGCAGCGCTGCTCAATCCCTATCTTGGCTATGACACAGTTGCCAAGGTTGTCCAGGAGTCCATCCACACTGGAAAATCCATCAAGGAACTTGCCCTGAAAACCGGCAAGATCACACCGGAGGATTATGAGAAGGCAATGAAGTCCGGTATCCCAGACTGAATCCGGGTCGCAGCTGGCAGGGGCGCTCCACGGCGCATCAAAAAGCCGGAAGGGGTTCGGCAGTGAATGCAACCGAACATTTACCCTTCTCGGGACTTGCAACCGCCTGGTTACTGGGTTGCCGTTTAAGTGACCATATCTGGCAACGCATTAGTCCTATGAGGAAATCTTTTCTCTCAGCGCCTTTTTATCGATTTTTCCAGTGCTGGTTTTTTCGAAGGTCTCAATGTAATGGAATTCGTCAGGAATCCAGAACTTGGC
>JAJYPW010000073.1 GCA_021795055.1 Thermoplasmata archaeon | reverse complement strand
CCGTCCGGGGGTTTCGTATAGACCTGAGGAACTGCCTTCCGATGCTGACAGATTCTGAGGAGGAATAGTTTCCGGCAGGAAGGCCGTCTGAGGACTTCAAACGTAATTTCTTTCCTTCCCCTGCTACCGGGTTGATGAAGAAGCCCAAGGTTTTCATTAATACTCAGCGTAACAGATTGCTGCCATATATCCGGAAGTCATGGCAACTATTTCAGCCTGCCCGGGGGATTCTTCGGCGATGAACTGGATTGTAGTGAGGGAGTACGGCGTTATCTGGAATAAATTGAAGGATATCGGGGAGCCGGGAACGTTGGGCGATTGCCTGTAAAACTGGGATGCATTGATAATCATGGTGAACGCAGTAGGCTGATTCGTTATGACATACAGGGACACGTTTACAGTCCTATTTGTATCATCAAAAAGCGACAGTTTAAGCGGTATTCCGGGCTTGGAAGGACTCGGATAATAAGGATTCATGTCATTGAAAAGCAGGTGGCTGGACTCTCCGACTACCAGGAAGGTGATGGGGGCCGAGGTCGAATAAGTGCCGGTGTAAACGACAAGGGAAAAATTGTACATCCCAAGGGAAAGACCTGAGGTATTCAGCGAGAGCGTAACGTTAGCGCCTGAACCGGGCATGATATTTTGTGGAGGATCCGGGATATTAAGCTGAAGTTGGGGGGAAATTGAGAAGGAAGGAGACACAGGAACCGTACCGGCATTGTAGATACCCACGCTCAAATTATTGTAGGTGTTGTTCGAAGAATTACCCGTGGCGACCGCAACAACCTGGGTACCTGTTGAAACCTGTACGTCCATTTTGATCTGGGAAGGAACGTGATGAATCGGGATCATGCTCACCAGGAAGATCACCGCAATGACTACCAGGATGGCGCTGGCATAATGGGGAATAGAAATGCTCCCATTGAGCGGTTCAGCACCATTCAGGCCAAGGAATATGGAGAATACGGGTATCACTATGATTTCAGGATAAATCAGGCCCACTCCCGTGAGCGCAACTGCAGATGCGTAGGAAACATACCTGAAATTTTTGCCGAGAATCCCCTTCCAGAACAGCCCCCCGTCCAGGTATCCGAGCGGTGCAAAATTCAGTGCAGATACAAGCAGGCCGATCCAGCCCACAAAAACCATTGGGTTTATGAAGCCGTTGAACGGGATCGCAAAACTGAAGAAATAGTAGAATGAAAGGGGAAATCCAACGGATGTGTAAGGCATACTTCCCACCGGGCCTGGAGGAGAATAACTGACATTTATAAGTCCACCTATGACGATGATGAATACGGAAAAGAGGAAACCAAACAGAATCGGTGCACCACCACATAAAATCATGGCTTTTCTGTCCCTGTAGACTTCATCGGAAGTGGAAATGCTTCCTGCGGTGCCGAAAAATAATGGATCAGGGATCAAAACAGGAAACGAATATTTCATTCCGCAACTTGATCTTGCGAAATACCTCCCAAGTTCCCGGAAAGCGAGGAATCCAAGCATTGGAAGGAAGAATGTAAGAATATCCGTGATCAGTGTGCCCTGTAATGAGGTGGCTCGATATAGGGACGAATATTCAAAACCCGCGTAGAGTATTGATGCCATGGTTATGAAAAACAGCATGAATCTAAGAACGGGTGTGTAGTTCTTTGGTTTATCGAGCTTTATCACGAACAGCCGATCCGGCTCCTCCTCCACGGTAAACGGCAGATATCCAAGGAGCCTGCATTTATACGCCAGGAGGTCAAAATCGATCCTCTGTAGCTCTCCGGGTGCGAGGGAGAAGATAATAACCCCTTCTTTCTCCTCGTTGGACTCCACCTGCATCTCGCCATAGATGACTTTGAACAGTTCTGCGTATTCTTTCACGTCGGCCAAGTACCAGTACCCGTCTGTCTATCTATAATTCAAGATATTAACTTTTCATTGATCTTTCCGATCGGTTGGGATGCAACCCTGGCATTGCCAGTGATGCCTTCATTTGTGCCAGATAGCTGCGCCAGGATACCGGCAGCGGTTTCGCCATACGAAACTACGGTAATTTTTCCGATCCCGCCTGTAGAGGAATAGACCAGCAAAGGGACACGAATCTTCTTTGCTCTTGGAACCAGCGCTGGAAGGATCTCCTCGTGGACCATGCCTCTCACCCTGTAAAAATCGATCCCATTCTCCTTCATTGGTTCGGAAGTGCTCACCAGGAGATCAGCCATTTCATCTATTATCCTTTCGTGGGATTTCCTCTTCTCCAGGTACCCCTCATAAACCTTGGAGAATTTTTCCGCCGCGTCATCGATCCCAGAGGCCAGGTATGGAACAGTACTGTTGTAAAATCCCTGCAGTTTTTGTGAATATTCCAGTGCGCCAATGCCTGAAGCGAATATGATCCTCTGTATCCCTTCCTGAATTGACTCCACCCTGACTATCTTGATCATTCCGATTTCGGATGTATTTTTCAGGTGGGTGCCGCCGCATCCCTCCGCATCCGTATCCTCAATCTCCACAACCCTTAGTTTGTTAGATAGGGGAACACCACCCTGAAACAGCCTGAATCCGTACTTTTTCAATGCGGAATTCCATTCGACCATCTTCACGGAGATGCTCTTTCCCTGTCTTATCAGTTCCAGGCAGCGCATCTCTATTTTTTTCACGTCAGCGTCGGATATCTTCTCATAGTGCGTTACGTCAAGCCTTGAATAGTCCGTTCCTTTTTGTACACCGCTCTGCCAGATATGCGGTCCGAGGACCTCCCTGGTAACGGCTAAAAGAAGATGGGTGGCAGAATGGCTGACCATGAGCCTGTCCCGTCTCTCGCTGTCTATCACCCCCCTTACTCTTACCTTTTCAGGAATGTCACCGTCTATGAAGTGGACAATGGTTCCGTTTATCTTCTGAACCCTGCTGACCTCAAACTTCTTTGATCCATAAAAGAGAAAGCCAGTATCGAAAGGCTGTCCGCCTCCTTCCGGGTAGAAGGCAGTCTGGTTAAGCACAACAAAATTATTTCCTGAATGCACCACCAATGCAGTGAATTCTCTGATTGAAGTGTCGTCATAGTAAAGCGGACGGGTGTCGAATTTTTCGATCTGGAAAGTATCAGCCTTCTCATGCGCTTCCACAGTCTCCCTTATCTGGAGTCTGTTGAAGCTGACAGGTTTCCCGATTTTTTCCGTGACGAGCTGGGCTACGGTTTCAGGCGGTATACCATGTGATTCATATAATTCGGCAATGTCCTTTTCCGAAAGGCTGCCTTTCTTATCTATTATCCTGTGGACAAGCGATGTTCCGTTCCTGATAACTTCAGCATACTTTGTCCGTTCCCTTTCCAGAATGGTCGTTGAAAATTCGAGATCGAATTTACCGATTATTTCCCTGTAATTCCCGTACTGGAGATTTATGAGTTCATCAAGCTGATCATCTATCCCCAGGGTTTTGAAATGCCTCAGGGCTTTCCGAATGAGAAGCCTTGCAAGATACCCTACCCTGACGTTGGATGGAATCACATGGCTGGACAGCATGAAGAGCAGGGTTCTGGAATGATCCGAAAGGGACCAAATTGCCCTCATTTTTGAAAGGGAATCCAGGAATGATTTTTCGGAAAAACCGCTGTCTCGGCTGTTTAGGGCTTTTACAGTACCGGCTATCACATCTTTCTCATTGTAAGGGTCACTGTGTATTGCAAAGTCAAGATACTGCATCAGATGGTCTTCCGGCAGAGGCTCCGTGCCTGATAAGTCAAGCAGATGCGATACCAGGCCGGGGTAAACTGCATCATATATCGTCCCCTTTGAACGGGAAAGCCAGGTCATCCTCTCCAGACCGTAGCCGGTGTCGACGACCTGCATCTCCATAGGTGAATATTTTTCGCCGTCTATGATCCTTTCACCTTTTGGATCCTTGCGCAGATCCATGAATACGAGCGTTGCAATCTCGACCCCTCCGACAAAGACTTCCAGTGCGTTGCCTGCATTTCCTCCTCCAGACCACGGTTTCTCCGTGTACGTGACGTTGCCCCTGTCAATTCTGAGTGCTTCCGTCAGGAGGTTGTTGCAGTATTCTATGGTACCATTTTTCCAGTATACTTCGTGCCCTGGTGAATTGAAAGAATCATGGCACATCATTTCAAAGCCCGTGAGATGGCGCCCGGTAACCCCTACGTTTTCAACATCAGTCATGCGTACGCATGGTTGCGACATAACCAAGGGATTCTCCGGGGGTTTTGCAAAGCCCATGGTCACATGGGGCTGAAAGTCATATATTGAAGCGTTTACAAGCAGGACATCCTCTCTCCACCTTGGCACCACGGGATACGGCTTCACGACGCCATGACTGCTTCTGAAGAAGTCTATGAACGCCTTTCTCATGGAATTCACGTCATATGGTTTTGGCACCATCTTAGCACCAAGAAATGTATACCGGTCGCAATCAGAGTCACCACACGTGGCCCGTCTCTCGCTGGACCAGAAGTGTTTTCCGCACTTCACGCATTTCTGCCTTTGATATCCAAGGCTGTCAAATACCGGATATTCAGATTCTGTCATGTTCCTGGCTCCAGTATGTACTCCTATGCAATAAATTATGTTTACTGCCTGCTGAGGCACAGCATGAAGGTGTTCATGTGGAAGGGTTTCAGATCAACCGTATATTTTACCTTCATTCCCTTTATTCCCTGAACAGAGTCTCTCAGGATTTCGTTATCCTTTCTTGAAAAGGAAATCGACCTTATTTTCAGAACCAGGAATCCATATCTGATCGTTGGCCAGAATTTTATGGCCTGGTTGAAAATGGAGACCTGATCTCTCTGGGAAATGTCCTGGTATATTATGTCTGGAGAATCTACAAAAAATTGGTACCTCTCAAGGGCCCTGGCGTCTTCAAGGATCGGAATGATGTTGCCTCTCGCTTCCGACAGTTCCAGCAATTTCAGGAAGGGAACATATGAGAGTTCGACACCGTAAACTGTGCCTCCCGGAACAAGATCCGCAACATGACTGACGGTGGTGCCAGAGGCAGCGCCAAGGTAGAGTACCTTTGAGTTCTCGGTGAATGGGAAGAATCTGGTTTCCTTCGTTAATAGTGCCGCAAGCTTGCTTCTTTTTGGGTTCCACTGCCTGAGATACCCCTGCCCTTCCTTTGAAATTTTCTCTCCATATACGGATTTTCCGTAGTCAGAGATAGTAAAAATAGAATTCTTTCTCAATACAAGACGCGAAGCGTTGCCAACCATAGTGATGATACATATATCACGTTCTCATTATTGTTGACATGGCAGAGTGCGAGATGT
>JAJYPW010000072.1 GCA_021795055.1 Thermoplasmata archaeon | reverse complement strand
CTGAAATACTTGTAAAATCGGCCCTGAACAGGAGCGGACTTCCTGAATATGATTACGTTCTCAATCCCTACTCTGGCTGCTTCCATGGCTGCATATACTGCTTCGCCCCGGATTTTACCAGGGAAAGCGAGGCCCGGGAGAGATGGGGATCGACTGTATTCGTCAAAGCAAACCTTCTGGAAGTACTGAAGAGAGAGATTTCCTCCAAAATGCGCGGCCTCGTTGGAATTTCCTCGGTGACCGATCCATACCACTTCATCGAGGGAAAATACAGGCTAGTCAGAGAAATCCTGAAACTGCTCCTGGCCAATGGCTTCAGGATAAGCATTCAGACGAAGTCTCCCCTTGTCCTCAGGGACCTGGACCTTCTTGCAAGATACAGGAAATCCCTCGATGTCGGCTTCACAATAACCACCATGGACAGAAATCTTGCTGCGATACTGGAACCGCACGCCCCTGAACCTTCTTCCAGGGCTGCTGCCGTCCGTAAGCTTTCTGAAGCAGGGATAAAGACATGGATCTTCCTTGGTCCTGTAATCGGCGGAATTAATGATTCACGGGCAGGGATTTTGCCTGTGCTGGAACTTGCTGCAGAAACGTCCTCAAGGGTGATATATGACTGGTATACCCCCTATAGGGGATCGACCCGGATGATGGGTTCATCCTCTGGTATTAAGGACAGGGGTCGGTGGGTACCCAATGCCGCCGTGAAAGAGGAACTTCGCGGTTGGCTGTTCGAAAAGGCGGCCGGACTGGGGGTAGAGATTAACTCACAGGAAGACGAGTGGCTCCGCAAGCCGGAAACGGGGAAGCTTTTCTGACCTCAGTTTAGCCTGCTGGCAACGAATTCTGCAATGTCGGTTATGTGCATCTTCTCTTCCTTGCCCATCACCCTTCTTGCATCGTCAAGCATCACCATGCAGTACGGGCATGCGGTAACGACTGTTGTGGCGTTGATCTTGTCGGCCATTTCCATCCGCTTATGGGAGATCTTTGTACCGACTGTCTCGTTCATCCAGAGCCTTCCGCCACCAGCGCCGCAGCACAGTGCCTTTGATTTGTTCATTTCCATCTCCTCATAATTGTCAGTGACGGCCTTTATGATGGTTCTGGGTTCCTCGTATATCTTGTTGTATCTCCCGAGGTAACAGGAATCATGGTAGGTGAACTTCTCCTTTTCGTCAGATTCAAGGGATTTAAGATCCAGCTTGCCAAGCGAGACCAGCTGGTTTATGAATTCCGTGTGGTGAATCACCTCCATTTCCAGGCCCATGGCCCTGTAATCGTTCTTCAGGGAATTGAAGCAGTGTGGGCATCCGGTTATGACCCTGTGGACTCTGTGCCTGTTGAGGGTTTCAATATTTGCCGTGGCCAGGTTCTGTGCAAGGTACTCGTTTCCGGTTCTCTTGGCAGGGTCGCCCGTACACTTTTCTTCCGATCCAAGGATTGCAAATTTCACGTTTGCCTTCTTCAGGATGCTGACGATGGATTTCGCGATGTCCTGATTTCGCCTGTCGTAGCTTGCGACACAGCCCACCCAGTAAAGGATGTCAAAATCGTCGTTCTGCGTCTCGGAAAGTACGTTTATCCCAAGATCCTTGGCCCAGTCTCCCCGCGTGCTCGGGTCGTTCACCCATGGAGAGCCGTAATTCTCCATGTTCGTATATGTCTCTATGGTCTCCTTGGGTGCCTTTCCCTGGTTGAGCACCAGAGACCTGCGCATGTCAACGATCTTCTCAACATGATCAATCATCACCGGGCACTGCTCAACGCACGCCATGCATGTGGTGCAAGACCAGAGATCTTCCTCGCTGATCGGATCACCGATGACCGGAGTCAAGATTTTGTCCTTTTCCTCAATGCCGGAATGTCTCGCCCTGGAACCCTGGGCGATGACCACTTCCCTCAGGTCCCAAATGATGTCCCTTGGCGACAGCGTCTTCCCGGTCAGGAATGCGGGACAGTTGAAGGTGCATCTGCCGCACTCCGTACACGAATAGAAGTCAAGGTAGTCCTTCCATGAAAAGTCCCTGATGTCGGATGCACCGAACCTCTTCTGGTTCTCAAAGTCGATTGGGGTCAACTGTGCCGGCTTGGTATCCTTTGAAAGCAGTACATTCAGGGGAGCGGCAACGAGATGAAGATGCTTTGAAGTGGGAATATAGACGAGGAACGTCAGGAAGTCTATAGCATGAATGCTGTAGAGGACCCAGTACAGGTCAACGGCCCCACTGCCTGAAGCAGCCGGGAATAGGGAAGCAAAGAATCCGGTGACTGGTGTGAATGCTGGAGGAATTCCCTCCATTATTGCACCGGGGATCCCTGCGCTTGCTCCATCCATTCTCAGGACGCCGAGTACGTAATAGGTGACCATGAGCACGGAGATCAGCAGGAGGATGAATGCGGCCTCGAATCCGTTGTAACCCTGATATCTAGGGATCTTGAGTATCCATCTCCTTGATACAGCATATATAACATCCACGATAACTACGATGGCGAATATATCCACCGTGAGGAAGATTATATCCTTGAAAATGCCGGGAGAAATCAGTTCATACGAGGGGTCTATCCCGCGGACAAAGAAGGTGGCGGAGTACCCGGCAAACGCAACGAACCCCCAGAACATGAGTGCGTGCATGATGCCTCCGGAGGGGTCCTTGAAAAGCTTCCCCTGAAGGACCACATTCCTGATAAGTATGTAGATCCTTCTCGGCAGTGAAATTTTCATCCTGATCTTCTTCTCCGGTATTTTCACTGCGTTCCAGAAAAGGGAATATAACGTGTAAAGGAAGGACGCGGCAGCTACAAGCAAGCCTATGAGCAGGAGTACCGAGGACAGATAGATCATTCACCATTCCTCCATTGCATTGCATATTCCAATCGGACGCGGATATTTAATAAGTCCGGCAATTTCAAAGCTAAGCGCATTCCAATCAGGCTGTTGCGGAGTCGTAACCTGCACCTTCAGGCGATAAAACTCCAGGCCAAACATTGTAATCATTTGTGGGGCAGATCAGGAGGTGAGAGCTGCCACCAGTTTAGGCACGATCGTATAGAGATCCCCGACCAGGCCATAATCGCACTCCTCGAAAATTGGGGCGGACTTATCTTTGTTGATTGCCACCACCGTCCTCGATCCCCTCATCCCGGCAATGTGCTGGATCTGCCCGGAAATTCCAAGCGCAATGTAAAGCCTTGGCTTGACCTTCTTGCCGGAAAGGCCTACCTGGCGATCCTCGCTTAGCCAGTGATAGTCAAGGCAGACTGGCCTCGATCCCGCTACCTCACCTTTCACTGCACTCGCCAACTGTTCCACAAGCTTCAGACCTTCCGGTTTTCCCAATCCCCTTCCTATGCTCACAATCACCTTGGCTTTCTCGATATCGACGCCGCCCTTGCTCTTCTGCTCCTCGCCTTCAACGGTGACAGGGCTGTGATCCAGGGGCATTTCGGTTATCTCTGTTTCGTTTTCAGTCTGCGATGCCTCAGAAATTCCAGATGCAACGACGAACAGGTTGGAGTCGCTCTCTTCTGTGAGAACCGATTTGCCTCCGTAAAGAAAGCGGGCAGTAGTGGCCTTGCCGTTTGAAAATTGCACGGAGGTAACCTCGGAGATCGGTTTAAGACCTCCTGAGCCTGCAAGCAGTCCTGCGGTGTCCCTTCCGATCGCGGTTGATCCGATAAACACCAGGTCCACAGAATTCTGATCCTTCAGTTTCCTCAGTGCCCCTGACAGGTTAGAAGCTGTGGGCTGTCCCGTAAATACGAACATGGAACGCGCTCCTGACCTCCTGCATTTTCCCTCTTCTCCTTTCAGCGTTGCAATGGTATTCTCAAAGCCTTCCTTGAGGTAAGCGCACATTTGAGCAGCGATTTCTCCATCATCAGAGAATATCAGGGTTTTCATCTTATCTCCTCCTTAATGGCCCGTGCAACTGCAGCAATCCCCTCCTCGGGCTTCTCGTAAAGTTGCCTCTTTCTCTCGCTCCTGGGCGCCCTGTTGGAAATCTGGACCGTGCCAGGCATGGTTTGAGGTTGGGCAGCTTCCGTCACAATCTGTTTCCTTCCTGCCGCCATGATCTGCATTACCGGTGGAAGCCTTGGCTGGTTAGTTTCCTGCGTAACAGATACAATCGCAGGAAGGGTAGCGCTCAGGTTCTGGATCTTTTTTTCCAGAGTGCTCTTAACCCTTATCTTTCTATCCTCCAGCGCTATGGTCAATGCGTTACCAAGCAGGTTTATGCCAAGTTTTCCGGAAATTATTCCCGGTAGAAGCCCCGTATATGTATCGGCAGACTGGTTGCCTGAAATGATCAGATCGTACTGCATTCCCTTGATCTTTCCGCACAGCACTTCTGCGGTGTATACAGGATTGTTGCCCTTGTATCCAGTGAGCACTATTCCGTCGTCGACTCCCATGGCGAATGCCTTCTTCAGCATTGGTGCGCTCTCGGGTTTCCCGAAGATCAAACCAAAGACCTTTCCTCCATATTTCTCCTTAAGCTGAACTGCCGCTTCTATCGCGTTCTCGCTCAGGGTTTCCAACCGCAATGGCGTCCGCTCAGTCACTATTTCCCCAGTTGTCGGATTGGGTTTTATCTGCTCCAGATCTGGGATGACCTTGATGAGCACTATTATGTTGTATGGCAATTTTACACCTTTCAGTGTATGGGATAATAGGCTAAATTCTTTATTATTTTATCTTCGACATGGCAATAAATATAACCGGCGCCGTCATTCTTGCATATGGAGATTGCAAGGTACGATCTGAAAATGTCCGTGGATTTTCCCGCCAGAGAATATTCCGCCAATGTCGTGATAACGGGTACTTTCGACCGCGAGATGTCAATTGATGCGGTGGATTTGACCATCGGGACTGTAAAATTTGATGGCGTGGCACTCCCTTTCAACTACGATCGAAAGGTATTGAAGGCATCGCTTGCTTCCAACGGAAAAAAGGGAAAGATTTCCATAGATTTCAAAGGGAAGGTTACCAACCTTCTGCAGGGCCTGTATTATGCGAAAGATAAGTCAGGAGGAGAAATATTCACCACCCAGTTCGAGGCTACAGGGGCGAGAAGAATGTTTCCCTGTTTGGACAGGCCTGATCTGAAAGCGGTTTTCTCCCTGGCAGTTGAGGTGGATTCGGATCGGGACGTTGTCTCCAACATGCCTGCGAAGTCAACGCACACCAGCGGTGGCAGGAAAACCGTGGTTTTTGACGATACTCCCAGGATGTCCACTTACCTCCTCTATCTTGGAATCGGCAAGCTGGAAAGATACTTTGAGAAACATAAAGGAAAGGAGTTTGGCCTCGTTACGCT
>JAJYPW010000071.1 GCA_021795055.1 Thermoplasmata archaeon | reverse complement strand
CTATGACCGGCCTGGGAAGCAGTACTGTCCTTGTTCCTCTGCTTACCCTCTTTTTTGGTATTCCCATTATACTCGCGACCGGGGCGAGCCTAATCTCGACAATAGCTACTTCAGCTGGCTCCGCTTCAGCTTTCACTAGGCAGAAAATTGCCAACGTGAAGATTGGAATCGGCCTCGAGATGGCGACAACAACGGGCGCGATTATCGGAAGCTTCACCCTTTACTTCATCGACAGAGCGGACCTGCTCTGGGTTATTTTCATACTGTTCGGCGCTGTGTTATTGCTTTCCATGATACCCACCATCCACAGGTCAATGTCTGAGCTCCCGAAGGACATGCCTCCCGACAGAACGACAAAGTTTTTTCAGTTGAACGGAAAATATTTTGATCCAAGGCTGAAAAAGGAGGTCGAGTACAGCGGAGTTAGATGGTTCCAGGCAGAGGCCGTAATGTTCTTTGCAGGTTTTGTTTCCGGCTTGCTTGGCATAGGGAGCGGTGCGCTCAAGGTAATGGGGATGGACTGGGCTATGAACCTCCCCATGAAGGTGACGACAACAACCAGCAACTTCATGATCGGGATCACGGCAGCCACAGGCAGCTCAATATACTGGAAACTTGGCTACATCCAGCCGTTTCTGGCGTCTGCGACAGCCATAGGAGTCGTCATAGGGTCATTTTTTGGGGCAAAGTTGCTAATGAAGCTCACCAACAAGGAGATCAGGTGGGTGTTCTTTGTCATACTGTCATTTCTGGGCTGGGACATGGTGTTCAGGGGATTATCAAATTCCCCCATTGTCTATCTGACAATTCTAACCCAGACGCTTTATGCTATACTTCTGTCAATTGTGATGATTGCCATAGCCTACTACTGGATAGGGAGGTCGAGAAAAATTGCCAAAGTGGGATAGTGACCTGGTCACGAGCTATATTCTGCGAGCTGGTGTGGTTATAAGCATCTTTTTCATTATCGCCGGGCTTGCACTCGTTGTCGTTCGCAATGGTGCTGCCGGATACGACCTCCAGCAGATTACATCGCTCAATTCAACCACAGTCACATCAAGCATGATAAACCTGTCAGATCTTTTTTCCGGAGTGGCTGGTTTCGATGGGCTTTATTTCATCGCCTTTGGTTTATGGGTGCTGATTTTTACACCGGTCTCCGTTGTTGCCGTTTCACTGGTCGAGTTTGCAAATCAGAGGAACCTGAGATATGTGGTGATGTCGCTGTACGTGCTATCGATCCTTCTTATCTCCATATTTGTGCTGTGAGAACACTATCCGGTGCCGCTAAGTTTTCCATGGTATTTCATTTCAGCAGGAAATGTATTTAGCTCGCGGCATCAATCAAAATTTATTACCGGAGTGCTGATACTGGACAGCAAAATGCTAAACTTTGAGAGGATAAAGATACAGCACGAACCGCCTGAGAAAAGGGTAGGGTCCTTCGAAGTGGAGCCTCTCAAGGAATACACCCAGCAGGAGGCTTATGCTGAAGCTGGAAGATGTATTGGCTGCAATATATGCACTCAGTCCTGCCCGGCCAGCCTCGATATTGGTGGGTATATCAGAAGCACCGCACTGGGCGACCCTGCAGAAACAGTCAGGATCGTGTTCGAAAATCTCCCTTTTCCTGCCATAATCGGCAGGGTATGCACCCACATGTGCGAGGACATATGCGTGCTGTATGACACTGGAGGGCCGATAGCAATCCGCCACCTCAAGAGGTATGCTGCCGACCAGTTTGACGATTATTCGAAGATACTGGACACCCCCAGGAGGAGTTTTATCAACAAAAAAGTGGCAGTGGTCGGAGGAGGGCCTGCAGGTCTGACTGCAGCTTACTATCTCGCGATTCAGGGAGTAAAAGTGACCCTGTTTGAATCCCTGCCCGTGCTTGGAGGTTTCATGCGCGTAGGCATACCCAGGTACAGGTTACCGGACTCCGTCATTGACAAGGAGATTAATTTCATTCTGTCACTGGGGGTCGAGGTCAAGCTGAACACCAGGATTGGGGATGATATCAAGTTCGCCGACATCATGAATGAATATGATGCCGTATTTATTGGAGTTGGAAACCACAAGCCCAGAATGACAGGCACGCCCGGCAGCGAGGCAAAAGGGATCTATCACGCCACAGAATTCCTCAGGAGGGCTAACCTCGGCGAAAAGATTAAGGTCGGGAAAAATGTCGTCGTAATCGGGGGGGGCTTTACAGCCAACGATGCTTCGAGAGTTTCCATCCGTCTTGGTGCAGAGAACGTATGCATTATGTACAGGCGGAGAGAGATTGACAGACCTGGCTATCCGTCCCTGAACGCTGAGGAAGAGCTTGAAGAATCCGTTGAAGAGAAGGTAAATTACATCTGGGAGGTCACGCCGTTTGAATATGTGAGTGAGAATGGGAAAGTGAACGGTGTCAAATACTGGGAGAACGAAATGGTCTCCGAGGGACATGGAAGGGCAAAACCCGTCCCCCAGAAGGATAAGGTCAAGTTCATCGAGGCTGATACCGTGATAGAGGCCACCGGGCAGGAGACAGATTTCAACTTCATGGAGGACGAGTACCTGAAAAAACTCAGGCTGACACCAGCAGGGCATATTATCACCAATCCGCAGGGAATGACCTCTATACCGGGTCTTTTCAGCGGAGGGGACTCCACCAACACTTCAAGGGATTTGATCTCTGCCGTCAGGGATGCCGACACCGCCGTGATAGGCATACTGGAATACCTGAACATCATGGATCAGATTGCAGACGACAGGTGGCTTCCATACCTTGACAGGTGGAAAAAATATTCACCCAACATCATTCAGAGATGATCAGGTGATTTCCTCAAACCCAGTATAGGGGATCAGCGCCTTGGGAATCCTTATTCCACCGCTTCCGGTCTGGAAATTCTCCATTATGCACACCATTATTCTTGTGGTTGCAATCCCCGTGTTGTTGAGGGTGTGGACAAACCTGTTCCCTTCCGGGGTGCGGTATCTTATGTTGAGCGATCTGGCCTGAAAGTCCGTATTGTTGGAAGATGAAGCTACTTCCCTGAACTTCCCCTGCGCCGGGAACCAGGCCTCAATATCATACTTCTTTGCGTTGAGCCTCGAAAGTTCACCGGAGCAGATGCTTACTACCCTGAATGGAATCTCAAGGCTTCTCAGAAGATCTTCAGTATTCCTGGTGAGTTCCTCATGAAAATCCCACGAATGTTCGGGCTTGCTGAAAACAAACTGCTCGACCTTGTAGAAGTGGTGCACCCTGAATATCCCCTTGGTATCCTTCCCATGTGCACCCGCTTCTCGCCTGAAGCATGGAGATACACCCGCGACGCGCAATGGAAGCTCCCTTTCCTCCAGTATCTCATCCTTCAGCATTGCTGCAATCGGGTGTTCCGAGGTCGAAATCAGGTAGAGGTCATCATTTTCCAGTTTGTAAAGGGACTCCTTGAAGGTCTCGATGTCGGTTGCCTTTGAAAGCGGCTCATAGTTCATCATAAAAGGTGGGGATACGGTTGTGAATGCCCTCTGCGAAAGAAAATCGATCGCGTAGTTGATGAGCGCAAGCTCAAGCTTTAGCAGCCTGTTCTTGAGGAAATAGAATCTCGCACCTGAAATCTTTGCTGCCCGCCCAAGGTCCACGAGATCGAGCCTTTCCTCAACATCAACATGGCTGTCAGGTCTTTTTTCGATGAGGGAAAATATCCCCTTGTTTTCAGTAGATTTCAGGAATTCCTCTTTGTCGTCCCTGAACACCCTGGCGCTGCCGTCAAACCTGATGAACTGGTTATTCTCATCTCCCTTCGCCACAACAACGGATTCATGCAGAAGATTCGGGATTAGTGACAGAACACCTTCCCGGTCTGCCTCCAGAGTTTTCAGTGCGGTTTCCCTCTCTGCGATTCTTGAATTTATCTCCCTGACCTTCTCCTTTATCTTTTCTGCAGATTCACCTTTTTTAATGGTTTTGCTCGCTTGAAGCGACAGATCATTTCTCTCCTTCCTTGAATCGTTGACTTCCTTCAGGACTGCACGCCACTGTTCATCCAGAGTGAAGAACCTGTCGATTTCTTCCTTTCCGAAGCCCCTTTTTCTTGCGGAATCGTAATACTGCTGAGGGTTATCCCTTAGCAGTTTGACATCTATCATTTGCAGATGCATGGCATCCGCCCTATAAATCTCACTTCTGATGCACGGACTGTAATGTCGAAACTGCAGGCAGTGGATGTAAATTACAGCGCGTCGCCATGGAATTATTTTTAATTGATATTGCCCTAACCGTTTCATGGAAGTAAGCTTTGAGTTCAAGGGAAATAATGAGTACATTTCCACGGTCGCCGGAAAGGATCCCATACATATCAAGGGCCCCCTTGAAGAACCATCGAGAAATTTCACGTCAACTGAACTGCTGTTGTTTGCCATGGCCTCGTGCACCAGTTCCGATGTTCTCTCTATACTGGAAAAGAAGAAGGTTAAGCTGGACAGGTACAGTTGCACAATCACTGCAGAGAGGGCACGGGAACACCCGAAAACCATTGTTTCTGCCGATATCCACTATTTCTTTGAAGGAGAGAACGTGGAAGCAGAAAAAGTGAACAGGGCGATAAACCTGTCTCTCAACAAATACTGCAGCGTTTCAATACTTGCAATTCGTGGCGGTGCGGATGTCAGGTATTCCGTTTCCATCAATGGCAATCTGGTTGAGAGCAAGGTAAAGCCGCATCTGGATTGATCTCACAGGGTCTTCAGCCCATTTCCCGTCAATACTATCATCGGATTATTTCCGATGCGCTTTTTTCTTAATGCAGCGTAGACTGTGGCCGAGCTGTATTCTGCCAGCACTCCCTTCAATGACAGTGAATTCCTCGCTCCAATTATTTCCTCCTCTGTGACGGAAATACACAGGCCGTATTTCCTGATCCCATCAATGATTGGATCCTTCAGCGGCGAGTTGCGCGTTACAAGCGCATCTGCAATTGAATGCCCGTAATTTCTCCCGACTCCGTCAAGCTCACTGCAAATTGGGGAGTTGAGTTCTGGCTGAACCGTAATGATCTTTGGGACAGATTCAATTTCTCCACTGGAAACAAGATGTTCCAGCCCCCTAACCAACCCTAAAAAAAGCGTACCAGCTGACAGCGGAACATAAATGGAATCCGGCATAGAGTAATGACACTGCCTGAATATTTCATATGCAAGCGTACGGATTCCGTCCCTGAATTCTGGCCAGTACGAGTGTCCCAGATATACGCCCGGTGCTTTTTTCGCTGCGGAGGAAACTTCCTCCCTTGTACCGTCTATTTCAACGACATCCGCCCCGTAGCCTTTTTGTCTTATTGTTAT
>JAJYPW010000070.1 GCA_021795055.1 Thermoplasmata archaeon | reverse complement strand
CCTCGGCGGATACAATGGCCCATACCAGTGGAATCTCGGGCTCATTTATCTGCTGATCAAGGCTGTGGTGGTTGTCGTGATATCATTTACCGTCTGGCTGACTATGCCGCGAATCAGAATTGACAAATTCGTGAACCTGGGGTGGAAGTATCTGCTTCCCATTTCGGTGATAAACCTGATACTTGCCGGGTTCCTGACTCTTTACTTGGGGTGGTAAAATGGAAGTTAAAGAACCTAGCAGAAAGATCCCTCTCGTGGGATCCCTTGAAGGAATAATGACCGTGTTCAAGCATTCACTGATGAAACCGGTGACGGTTCAGTATCCGGAAGAAAAGGAGTACACTCCAGACAGGTTCAGGTTCCGCATATTCCTGAAACTCGACGACTGCGTAGGGTGCACCCTTTGCGAGCAGGTATGCCCGAACAAATCCATTAAAATGGAAACCGTGAGGAGGGAAAACCCGAGGAACAAGAGGATGATCTATCCGGATGTCAACTTCGGGACCTGCACAGTGTGCAGGAACTGTGAGGAGATTTGCCCCACCGATGCAATCTACCTGACCCACGTTTTCGAGACATCCAGGACAAAGAACAGCTTTCTCTATTCGCCGGAGGAACTCTCCAGGCAGGAGGATGAAGTCGTCAAATGATATATACGGTGTTTTTCCTGATTTTTGCTGCGATCATAGTTATTGCCTCGGCGAAGGCTGTGACTGACAGGAACATAGTCCACAGCGCAGTGTGGCTAATGTTCTTCATGATCGCGGTGGCATCGCTCTTCTTCTTCCTTGGCGCATCATTCATAGGTGCAGTAGAACTTCTCGTATATGTGGGTGCCATAGTATCTATGCTGGTATTCAGCCTCATGATCACTGGAGGTGAAGACGCATGAACAGGGCACTTCCTTTACTTGCCAGCGTGCTCTTTTTCCTCGCTTTTGCCATTGAGGTGGTATCCATATCAGGCAGCTTCAGCTATTATAATGAGAGCCTCGGAGACATAAGCAGCCTCCTGTTCTCCACATACGTAGTTCCATTCGAGCTTGTTTCGCTTATCCTTGTAGGGGGGATCATTGGAATGCTTTACATTACAGGGAGGGAAGAGTGATGGAACTTTACTTCATTCAACTGCTTTCACTCCTCACCTTCACAATAGGTCTCTACGGCGTTATGACCTCCGCAGGTGGAATAAAGACTCTCATCTCGATTGAAGTACTGCTGAACTCCGCCCTGATAAACCTGATAGCGATGGGACAGTATTCTTCCGAGCCATTGATCCTTGCGATTTTTGTCATAGCGGTGAGTGTGGTTGAGTCAGTCGTAGGGTTGAGCCTGATGGTCGCGGTGTACAGAAAATTCGGGAAGATCAGCCTGCAGACTCTTCGGGAAATGAGGGACTAAAATGGACACATCGCTCATCGCATGGTTTGTATTTCTCACTCCGCTGATAGGATTTCCCGTAAGCTACTTTGCAGGACACGTACGCCGGAATCTTTCAGGTATTGTTGCGTCCGCTTCTATTGCGATTTCATTCGTCCTTTCGTTTGCCCTGTATCTTGGATACACTTCGCCAGTGGAATCATCCATCAACTGGTTCTACTCCTTCAGTTACGGGGTATACGTAGATCCGCTTTCGATTTCAATGGCGCTGATGGTTTCATTCGTTTCCCTCATGATACATCTGTTTGCCATCTATTATATGGGAAAGGACCCAAACAGGCACGTCTATTTTGCCGAGACATCGCTCTTCACCGCCGGGATGCTCGGTCTTGTGCTCTCATCGAACCTGCTTGAATTCTTCCTGTTCTGGGAGATAGTCGGCCTTTGCTCGTACCTGCTGATAGGGTTCTGGTTCTTCAAGCCAAACGCGGCCTCTGCCGCCAAGAAGGCGTTCATTGTTACCCGTGTCGGGGACATGGCCTTCATTATTGGCCTGGCAATTTTGTACTCCACGCTGGTGTCATATTTCCCGGATCCCCTGAACATACAGTTTCTTGTTACTCACGCGCCAGAGGTGATGGCTGCAATCGGACAGACGAACCTTTACATTGTCCTGTTCCTGTTCCTTGGAGGGGCTATAGGGAAGTCATCGCAGTTTCCGTTGCATGTCTGGATACCTGATGCCATGGAGGGTCCGACTACCGTTTCCGCGCTGATCCACGCGGCAACGATGGTCACTGCCGGAATTTACCTGATAGCAAGGCTCTATCCGCTGTATTACGTTTCTGGAGCCGAGACCCTTTACGTTCTGGCAATAATTGGATCATTCACTGCATTATTCGCTGGACTTCTGGGACTGGTTGTCAATGACATAAAGCGCATCCTCGCATACTCGACCATCAGCCAGCTTGGATACATGATGTCTGCCCTTGGTTTTTATTCCGTGATACAGGGGAGTGCAGTCGGCTTTGCAATGTATCACCTGTTCGTGCATGCATTTTTCAAGGCAATGCTGTTCATGGCTGCCGGTGCAATTATACTGACGCTGATGGATCTCCGGGACGTGAGAAAAATGGGAGGTCTCTGGAAGAGGATGCCTGTGACCGTCTCCATCATGTTTGTGGGTGCACTGACGCTTGCCGCGATATTCCCGACAGCCGGATATTTCTCCAAGGACAGTATAATCTCGGCTTCGTATCTCTATATGACAGCATCCGGCCAATGGTATCACTCCCTTCCATGGCTGTTCCTGACTATAGGATCTTTCCTGACTGCGGCCTACACATTCAGGATGTTCTTCCTGGTGGCACTGGGCAAACCAAGATCCGATCTTGCAAGCCACGCAAAAGACCCGCCTCTGATCAGCCTTGCTCCGTTGATGGTTCTGGCCGCTCTTTCGGCAGGTTACGGTCTGTTTCAGGCTGATTTCCTCAACTATCTTGGTGGGTCATATTCCATTTCCGTGCCCTTGGGTATAGAATATCTTCCAATAACTCTGGCGCTCATTGCCATACTGATAACATACCTCCTTTATGCCGGAGAGAGATGGAAGCACATAGACCTGCACAAATCCAGGGCGTATAGAGTTCTGAAGAACAAATTCTACATGGACAAGCTATATACCAATGTTATTGCAGAAAGGGCAATTCTTCCGCTTTCAGGCGCATTCTCCTCCGCAGAGGAAAGATACAACGCAGGTGTGGAGAAGCTGGGCCGGAAAACGCTTGACTTTGGTACCTTTCTGAGAAGGCTACAGAGCGGTGTGCTTGAAAGTTACTTTACCCTGATGATCCTCACTTCTGCAGTGTTATTCATCCTGGCAATTGTACTGGGGGTGATTTGAGCTATGCTTCTTCTTGAACTGTACATTTCGATGTTTATCCTGGCAGCAGCCACATTCTTTACCGGAAGATTCTCCAGGCCATATGCGCTGGTTGTATCGGGCTTCTATTTCCTGGCTTTCCTGGTTTATTCTATTTCGCAGTTCTATTCGCTTAACGGCGGATTCAGTGCCGCGGAGACGATTTTGATCTCTCCTTACTATGGTTTCAACTTCACCCTTCAGGTATCGGGTTTCAGTGCGCTGCTTGTGCTTCTTTCTCTTGGGGTGATTTTTGTTGCAATCTTCATATCAGACAGCAGGCATGGCAGGGTCTTCTTCGGCCTGGAAATGCTCACCATGGCAGGGCTTGTCGGGCTTCTGCTGTCAAGCAATGTCCTGTTTTTCTACATATTCTGGGAGGTTGTTCTGATACCCGTATATTTCCTGATCGGGATATTCGGTGGCAGGAATGCAGATTCAGTATCACTCAAATTCTTCGTTTACACCCACATAGGATCTGTTCTCATGCTGCTTTCCTTCTTTTCTCTGTACAGCTATCAGTACAATAACACGGGGACCTTCGCAATGTCACTCTCATCGCTGGTCACCCCTTCGCTTTTCCAGAGCATGCCAGAATTCTGGCGCCTTTTCGTGCTCTTCGGGTTCTTTGTGGCCTTCCTGGTAAAACTTCCGTCATTTCCACTGCACTCCTGGCTGCCTGACAGTTACGAGATCGCGCCGTATCCGGTCACAATTATACTTGCCGGAGCTCTCTCAATAATGGGAGGATACGGGCTCTTCGGCATCCTGCTTCCCGTTATATCCATAATACCCTATGCATTTTCTGTGACTCTGGTAGTGCTGGGGGTAGTGAGCCTGATCTATTTCAGCCTGGCTGCGATGTCGCAACTCAGCATGAAGAGAATGATGGCCTATGCAAGCGCAGCGGCAATGGGGTTTGTTACTGTATCATTCGGCACATCGGCACTAGAGATCCAGGGAAACATATACGTCTCAAATTACATGCTCGACATAACCGGGGGAATGTACCAGATAATGGTGCACGGACTGATTATGGCTTTCATATTTGCGTCTCTGTATTACATATCCAGATCCACCGGAAAGGAGATGATAGGCTCACTTGGAGGAATATTCAGGGAGGCTCCAATCCTCTCTTCGTTTCTGCTCGCAGCGCTCCTTGCTTCACTCGGTCTTCCCGGCATGGCGGGATTTGTGGCGGAATTCTCCATCCTCGCAGGAATCTATCCAGAGGTGGGGTTCTGGATATTCCTGATAATATTCGGGATGCTTATCACTGCCTCCTACCACATCTGGATGGCACAGAGAACCCTGTTCGGCCCATATAACGAGAATCTCGGATCAATTCCAGATTCTGGTTCGGCGTCTTCAGCAATACTTGTTATCCTGATGATCATCATATTGCTTCTTGGAGTATTTCCGCACTATGCATTCCAACTGCTGAGCAGTTATGCCAGAGGGGTGATCTGAAGCATGCTTCTATTCAACGGTCTCGGCATCGTACAGTTTTTCCTGCCGGAGTTTATTCTTTCCATAGCAGGGTTCCTGATACTGTCCATGGGAATCGTGACTGGCAGCAAGAAGCTGTACTCCGCAATTACCCTTGCATCACTTGCACTTTCGTTCATTGTGGAACTGTCGTTCATAAACGCGTCCGCGACTGTTTTCAATGGTTCTATAATCGTAAACAATTTTGGAACGTACTTCTCGCTTCTTTTCATGATATCGGCGATGCTTATTTCCGTGCCTTCGATGCTTAATATATCCAGGAAGCCGGAAATATTCTATGCACTGCTGCTCTTTGTAACCACCGGGATGCTCGTCGCGGCTTCCAGCAGCAACCTTATAATCCTGTTCGTGTCATTCGAGGCGGTAAGCACAGGCACCTACGTCATGAGTGGTTTCCACAAGACAGACAGGACGCTTGAAGCTGCTACCAAATATTTCTTCACAGGTGCTGTGTCCACTGCAATAATCGTGATGGGTCTCTCATACTATTTTGAAGCGACCGGAACCTTCTCCCTTGTTTCCCCTGTCGTTACATC
>JAJYPW010000069.1 GCA_021795055.1 Thermoplasmata archaeon | reverse complement strand
CTCGTGGTCTGCAACCTGTCATCTATAAACCTTGGACGGACAGACACCCTCGAAAAGCTGAACGATGTAATCCCTGTGCAGATCCGTATGCTTGATAACGTAATCACCATGAACAATCTGCCTCTTGAACAGGCGAGGCTGACAAATGCCAGGTACAGGGCTATAGGGGTCGGCATTTCAGGATATCACCAGCATCTGGCAGAGAGAGGGATAGACTGGGAGTCAGATGAACATCTGGAGTATGCCGACAAACTGTTTGAAGAGATCAATTACATAGCCATAAAGAGCGAAGTTGAACTTGCAAGGGAAAGAGGCGAGTATCCCCTCTTTAAAGGAAGCGACTGGGAATCAGGAGAATACTTCAGGCTGAGGGGTTATGAAAGCGAGAGATGGCTCAAGCTTAAGGAAGAGGTTCGGAAGCATGGGGTGAGGAATGGCTACATAATGGCAATTGCACCCACTGGATCCACATCTGTGATTGCCGGTTCAACCGCCGGCATTGATCCTGTGTTCAAGCCAGTCTTCGTGGAGGAAAAGAAGGGCTTTATCATCAAGCAGATCGCGCCTAACCTGAATGACGGGACTGCGCCATTCTATAAGGGTGCGCATTCCATTGATCAGATGTGGAGCGTCAAGGCGGCTGCTGCCAGGCAGCGTCATCTTGATCAGTCACAGTCCATGAATATATACGCCACGGAGGCGCTTGATGAACAGTACCTCCTCGGAGTTTATTTCCAGGCCTGGAAACTTGGGGTGAAGACCATCTACTATTTCCGCAACTTCACCATAAACGAGGAAACAAAGAGCGAGGAGGTGTGCGAGTCATGCCAGGCATAAACGAGACGATGTCCCCGAAGAGGCTGTTCAACCCGGAAGGAACAAGGGACAGGAGTGTGCAGAGGCTTGTGGGCGGCCCGTCAACCAACCTGCTGGAGTTCGACAACTGCAGATATGGATGGGCAGAGGAGCTCTACAAGAAGATGAGGAGTTTCTTCTGGATACCTGACGAGTTGCCGCTTGTTGACGACAAAAGGCAGTATCCCACGCTCACTCCCCACGAACAGGATGCCTACAAGAAGACCTTATCCTTCCTGATCTTTCTGGACAGCATACAGATAGACAACCTCGGAGCAATCGCCTCTTACATCACCGCACCTGAGGTGACCGCCTGCCTGAAGGCTCAGGCATTTTTTGAGACGATCCATGCGCAGAGCTACGATTATCTCCTCACTTCTGTGGTCGATCACATGACGAGGGATGCGGTGTATGATCTCTGGAAGGATGACTCTCATCTTCTCAGGAGAAACAGGTTCATCACCGACCTCTATGAGAAGTTTATCGCCGATCCCTCTCCTGAGAATTTCATCAGGTCGTGCATGGCTGACTTCCTTCTAGAGGGGGTTTATTTCTACAGCGGTTTTGCATTTTTCTACACTCTGGGAAGGCAGGATAAGATGGGGGGGACAGTGAGCATGATAAGACTCATACAGAGGGATGAGAACACCCATCTGGCCCTGTTCACCGATATAATGCGAACCCTGATGGATGAAAACCGTGAGTGGTTCACTCCCGGCATCATGTCGGACCTGACAGCAATGGTTAAAACTGCGGTTACGCATGAGATAGAGTGGGGGAAGTACGTGACCAGGAACCAGATCCTTGGACTGAGCGATCAGGCCATCGAGATGTACATAAAATACCTTGGAAATATAAGAAGCAAAGCCATTAATCTACCAGAGCCATATCCAGATCAGAAGACGCATCCGCTTTCATGGATCGAATCATACTCTTCCATGAACCTCACCAAGACCGACTTCTTCGAGAGAAGAGTGACGAATTATCAGAAGACGGGGAAGAACTTCAATATAGGCAGGCTTAGGCCGCCTTCCCAGAATGAACAGAAATAGTACGAGATGAGAAAAATGACCATAAAAGAGATAATAAAGCGTGACGGGGCGTCAGTCTCGTTCGAAAAGGAAAGGATCACCAAGGCAGTGTACAAAGCGATGCTGTCCGCCAACCATGGGACTGTCCAGGATGCAGAGAAGATCTGCGACCTGGTAGTGGCAAGACTGGAAAGCACTGACGAAGTTCCGCATGTCGAAATGGTGCAGGACATGGTGGAAGAGGAGCTCATGCATTATTCCCCCAAGGGAAAGTCCTTCGCTGATGTTGCAAGAACTTACATCCTTTACAGGGAAAACAGGAGCATAATCAGGGAGGAGAAGAGGAGGCTTGGCGTCAGCGATGACCTGAAGCTGTCGCTGAATGCAGCTACCGTGCTTGAATCCAGGTACTTACTTAAGGATGCGGACGGAAAGATAATTGAAACCCCCAGGCAACTGTTCAGGAGGGTTGCGGAATCCATAGGAGTCGTTGAGGGCGTTTATGAATTTCTTGCATCTGCAAAGAACGCCAGGGCAAGGAGTTCCGACTCGATTATGCTACCTCACCTGTCAAACTACCAGAAGAATTCAGTAAAAATTGCCTACAGATCCGTGTTCGGCAAAGAACCCTCGCAGGAAGATCTGGAAAGGCTTGAGAAATTCCTGGCAACGAACAAGAATTCGGTAAACAGCTACACGGAGAAATTCATGGACCTCATGGTATCGATGAAGTTCATGCCTAATTCCCCCACACTAATGAATGCGGGCACAGAGCTTGGACAGCTTTCTGCTTGTTTTGTTATTCCGGTCGGGGACAATATAGATGGAATTTTTGATTCACTGAAACTTACGGCTAAGATCCACAAATCCGGCGGTGGAACTGGATTTTCCTTCTCGCCCCTCAGGCCAAAGGATGACATAGTCGGGTCTTCGAAGGGAGTGGCTTCCGGCCCGGTCTCGTTCATGAAGATATTTGACACCACCACGGAAGTCATAAAACAGGGAGGAAAACGCCGTGGCGCCAACATGGGAATACTCCGATATGATCACCCGGATATAATGGAGTTCGTCAACTCAAAGGACAGCGAGAACCAGAAGCTGCGTAATTTCAACATCTCTGTTGCCGTAGATTCCAGATTCTTTGAGAAACTTGACAGGGATGAGAACATAGATCTTCTCAACCCGAGAAATGGAAAGATTGAGAGGCAGATCAGGGCCTCCGCACTCTGGGATGCAATCGTTTCACAGGCATGGAAAACGGCAGATCCGGGACTCATCTTCATTGATGAGGTGAACAGGCACAACACGGTCCCCAACGTAGGAATGATTGAAGCCACAAACCCATGCGGAGAACAGCCGCTTCTCCCGTATGAATCCTGCAACCTTGGATCGATAAACCTGGCAGAGTTTGTATCCGGGGGCAAGATCGATTTCAAGTCCCTCGAGGAAACCATACGGATCTCGATGAGATTCCTGGATGACGTGATCGATGCAAACCTGTTCCCGGATGAACATATTTATGAGGTCACGCACAGAACCAGGAAAATTGGGCTCGGCATAATGGGTTTCGCAGATATGCTTGCCCAGCTTGGTGTGCCGTACAACAGCAAAGAGGCGCTGAAAACCGCAGAGGAGGTGATGTCCTTCCTGCAGGACATATCCCACGACGAGTCGACGAAGCTCGCAGAAGAACGTGGTTGCTTCCCTGCGTGGGAAGGATCCACCTGGAAGCAGCAGGGAATGAAGATGAGGAATTCAACAACTACCACCATCGCACCTACAGGCACCATTTCAATAATTGCAAACTGCTCCTCCTCCATTGAACCTTACTTCGCCCTTTCATATGTCAGGCATGTGCTTTCGGGAAAGACGCTGGTGGAGAAAAATGAATTTCTCGAGCAGGAATTGAAGAAACGCGGACTCTATTCGGAGTCCCTTATGCTGGAAATCGCAGAAACCGGCAGCCTTGCGCATGTGGATCTGCCCGATGATCTGAAATCCGTTTTCAGCACTGCGCACGAGATTACTCCGGAGTGGCACATAATGATGCAGGCAACATTCCAGAGATACTGCGATTCCGGCGTCTCCAAGACCATCAACCTGCCCTCTGAAGCGAAGATTGAGGATGTGGAGAAAGCTTACAGGATGGCCTTTGATCTCAAGTGCAAGGGGATCACGATCTACAGGGACAGGAGCAAGACCGAACAGGTCCTCTATTCAGGGGAAACAAAGCGCGAAACTGTGGAGGTCAAACTCAAAACCGATGCGGGAGGAGGCCTGCTTCTTCTTGAGGGGACTTTTGATCCTGCCTGTCCTGATGGAAAGTGCGATCTCTGATCGATCTGCCCCGATGCTAGAACATGATTAAATAAATTACAGGCATCACGCAGATCACGCAGGGGTTGTCGAGATTGGTCAAAGGCGCCAGATTGAGGGTCTGGTTTCGTAGGGATACGAGGGTTCAAATCCCTCCCCCTGCATTTTAACAACATCCCGAAATTTTCAGATATAGTTTTATTGGGTTTTCCTCGGTCATCCGATATACAAAAAATATAATAGATTGTAATACACATTACCTGATAATCATTATGGCGATGCTAGCTCCGGTAAGCCGGTCCGATAAGGAATCCATGCGGAGAAAGATCTGGAGGAGGGTGAAAAGAAACTCATACCTGATAGTAGCAGCCGTAATGGTAGTTGTTGGTTTGTTCGGATTGAATATATACTATCCGCAGTACGAATACCACTACGCATACGACAACCAGAGCGTGACTGCTGATCCAGTGAATGCTTCCACCCTTTATTTCAACGTGTTTATCTTCCACCAAGCTAACTTCACTTTCGTGATGCCGGATAATATGGCCGTAAGCTACGAGATAGACCTTGTTTCGGAATATCACCCTACCGGGACTTCATCAAGCCAGTTCTACTATACGCATGTCGCAGACGGAATTGCAAAGAACAACACCAGGGTGGTTGGGTGGGAGAGCACATACTCACTGGAATTTTATTTCGTAAACGTGACTTCTAATTCCGGCACACCTTTTAACGTGTCCGTGAACCAGGAATTCACCTTTGTTTCCGTGCAACCACAACCCGTATGGTTGACCGTGCTTTCATTCTCCCTGGTTCTCACAGGAGTGATGACAGCCGCTATCTTCATAACAGTCAGATCAAAGAACGAGGATCAGGGGAAAGCTGGCTTGAATTGATTGAAACGTTTCAAAGGGCTGAGATCTGTCTGGTTGTCTCCCCGCACTCCTTCTCAATGTTTTTGTATGCAGCGGTTACTGCCTCTACCTCAGGCTGACCCTTTCGTATTTCCAGGATGTCGATTAGAAGCCTCAGCTGGCTGTCCAGCAATAATGAAAGTTTCCTCAGGGCTTCCTGTTTTTCTTCCGGCACTTCCTTCCGCCTTGCGGAAATAAAACAATCGAAGTGGACTGCTCCGGACTTTGTAAAGGTAAATTTCTCGCCGGTAAGGACTTTCCTCTTGCAGGACATTGTCAAGATCCGGTTGA
>JAJYPW010000068.1 GCA_021795055.1 Thermoplasmata archaeon | reverse complement strand
TGTCTGCAATTTCTCATGCATATTCTGCCATATGGAGGGCACGGGGATAAACAGCAATGAGATGACTCCTGCCGAAATAGAACGCATTGTCGAAATCGCGTCGGTAAACGGCGTTACCCGGGTTAAGTTTACAGGCGGGGAACCGCTTCTCAGGAGAGATATAATAGAAATAATATCCAGGACGAGAAAGCATGTGAAGGGAGATCTCTCTCTCACCACCAACGGTGTCCAGCTGTCTAAACTGGCACCTGACCTCAAGGAGGCGGGACTTGACAGGGTGAACATATCGCTGCATTCCACCGATCCATCAGGGTTCGCACAGATCACCGGGGTGGGTGCGATGGACAAGGTCATGGAGGGGCTTGCCGCGGCCAAGGCAGCAGGGCTGAGCCCGATCAAGCTCAATTTCGTTGCACTCAACGGGGTGAACGTACATCAGATCCCGGGGATGATGGATATATGCGCTGAGGAAGGTGTCACGTTGCAGCTCATTGAACTTGAAGCAACGAAGTCGGGGGAAAAAACGGAATTCTTCAGGAAGTACCACTATGACATCCTGCCACTCGAAAGGGAGATAGCCGAGAAGGCAACTGGAAGGGAGAAAAACATGCTCCATGGAAGATACAGGTATACTGTCGATCACATTGGAAAGCCGCTGACAGTTGAGTTTGTGAGGCCAATGCATAACGCGAATTTCTGCTTGAGCTGCACGAGGCTCAGGGTAACTTCCACGGGCAAACTCAAAACCTGCCTGATGCGAAACGACAACCAGACCGATGTTCTCCCCCTTCTGAGGGGGAGCAATGATACCCATTCCCTTACGGGCGCCTACAGGTCAGCCGTAGGCAGGAGGGAGCCATACTGGAGGAGAGAGGATGAAGCTTAAGGTGAAGTATTTCGCGATGTTCAGGGATATAGCCGGAGTGGATACCCTGGAAATGGATTTTACTGGCAGAAAGGTGCTGGACTTCAGGAAGATTATTTCAAATGCCAATCCGGAGTTCGAGAGAAGAGGCATGCTGATCGCAGTCAATGAAAGATATGCGGAAGATTCTATGGATCTTCATGAGGGAGATACCGTTGCGGTTTTTCCTCCGGTGAGCGGCGGATAAGGTTGCCGGCGTTCCAGCACAGCAGGGCAGGATGAAGTTATAATGCCAGACATCAACCGTTATGCCGGACAGATTGCGCTCAATGACATTTCCATAGATGGCCAGAAGCGGCTGTCCGGCTCCACAGTTACGGTCGTTGGGCTTGGTGGCAATGGCGCGATAGCCGCAGAGCTTTTTGCGCGGATGGGAATTGGCCGGATCAGGTTGATAGACAACGACAATGTCAGGGAAAACAACCTTCACAGGCAGTTTCTCTATGGCGAAGATGATTTGGGTAAGCCAAAGGTAATTTCTGCTGCCGGAAGGCTGAAAGCTATCAACAGATCAGTCGATGTTGAACCTGCCAACGATTATCTCACCGTAAAGAATTCGGCAACCCTGCTCAAGGGATCGTCGCTTGTTTACGATGGTACGGATAATTTTGCATCCAGGTACGCCATAAACAGTGCATGCGTTGATCTTGGAATTCCATTCGTAATGACCTCATCACTTCAGTACTGGGGAGAAATTATACCTGTACTCCCGGGTAAAACGGCATGCCTGAAGTGCCTGAACATTCCGGGCGTGGAGGAGGGATCGTGTTCCAGAATCGGTATTTTTCCGCCCGCAGTTGCCCTGGTAGCGGCAATCGCAGTCTCAACGGCTGTTTCAATCCTCACCGGTAAACTTGAAGCGGGATACATTAAGATAGCGGACGCAAGAAATGGAACAGTGGAGACAATAATTACAGAAAGAAATCCGGCTTGCCCAGTCTGCGGGAAGCTAACCTAGAGATCAGGCTGGACAGGTTTTACACCTTGCTGACCTCATGGAAGGCGTGATCGCTCAGTTCGATGATTATGTCCGAAGCGGTCTTCATAGCATTCGGGCTTCCCGGGATGGCATACACAATCCTGCCCGAACAGACGAACATTGATGCGTCGGAAAGATAGGCGAAGTCCGTGCCTGATTTCATTCGGAAAAGCTCCCCGAAACCGGGTATTTCCTTTTCGGCGATCTTCCTGATTGTAACGGAGGTGAGATCATACCTGGATGGGCCTGTGCCACCCACGAAAACGATGATTTCCGACTCAGGGATCGCCCTTTCCAGTGAAGCAAGTATCTCATTCGCGTCGTCGTGGGAACTGTCCCTCCTGATTTCATTCGCGAAAGGCTTTATCATTGCTTCCAGAGCATTTCCTGATACGTCATCCTTCAGCGTCCTGGTCGTGGATACGAGTATTATGGAGAAATTCAATTTTCTCTTTCCGGTAAAGTGATCGTGACTCATTTTGCCATCTTGGTCTTGCTCAGCACCCTTATTTCCGATATCCCGGTTTCCGGATAATTCCCGCTGTCGTCCTTTTCCAGGTATTTTACCATGTCCCATACGGTGAGGAGTGCCACAGAAGCTCCGGCAAGCGCTTCCATTTCCACCCCTGTCTTGTAAAACGCCCTTACCTCACATCTCACAACTATTCTGTCCTCGTTGATCTCAAAGGAAATCTCAGCGGCCTCCACGGGGATCTGGTGGCAGTAAGGTATTATCGACCATGTCTGCTTGACTGCCCCAAGCCCTGCAACCCTTGCAACGGTAAGGACGTCGCCCTTCTTGACCTCGGATTTCCTTATGCTCTCTATCGTTGACTTCCTGAGTCTGATTGTACCTCCGGCGGATGCAACCCTTTCCACAGGTTTTTTGCTGCTTATATCAATCATGGAAGACCCGGTTACTCCATCCCGGGTTTTTATAAAACTGCTGCGCTTCAAAAACTGGATTCATGGTACTTATCAGGAAAATGACAACCGTCGTGACGAGATCATCATTTCCATCTTGTCAGGATCTCTTCCCTGTCAAAAACTGCTGTGCTCAGCTGGAACACAAGCGCTGCCGCAACGGCGAGCCCGATAGCAACGTAGGCAAGGATCGTCGCATCATTCAGGTTAATCAGATCCAGTTCGCCCATGAGGTAAAGAATTATCAGTGGCAGCAGCGGGACAACGCTAAGGCTCTGGGCTGACTGAATGCTCGTAACACGGGAAGAGGAAAGCACCCCGAAAGCGGTACTGAAAATGCTGGCAGCCGGGGCAGCAGCAAAAAGCGCGATATCGAAGGCTGTGTTCGGGAAGTAGAAGTATCCGATGCTGGAATGGGTCACGGTATCCATTAGCGTGACAAATATCGCCGCACCGATGTAGGTGCCCACTATGGCCAGAGTGAACGTTGCTATGTACTTTCCGACCAGGATCTCCCGGTCGCTTGTGGGTGTTGCGAGGAGCGGTTCCAGGCTCCTCTCGATTTTTTCCACCACAATGCTTGAAACTGAGGTATAGATAGGTATCAGGGCAGCGATAATAATGAAGTAGAAAGCAAAAGATCCCATCAGGGGAGTGATTGCTTCAATCGGCACCTTCTTTCGACTTACCTCAAAGTAAATGATGAGCGGAAGCAGAACTCCAAGACCAATGGGGAGGCCGAATGAAATGCCCAGCGCGGATTTCTTTATCCTGATGAAATCAAACTCCTTCCTTGCAATAAGCCATGACTTCCAGAATCTCATCTATTCACCCCTGACAAGTTTCAGGTAAACATCCTCCAGCGAACCGGTTGTCTCGTTCACTGACTTAATCTTTCCACCTGCTGCAACGATTGCGGATACAATCAGAGGAGTCTCCTTTTCAGGAACTTCCAGTTCAAGCGTGATTGCATTCCCTTCCACAGTGAACTTCCTGGGGTTCATATCCCTGACAGCCTGCACTACCTTATCACCTGCAGACTCCAGCTGTATTACGGTACTTCTCCCGTAGATCGCGTGCTCCAGATTTTGCGGTTTGCCCACTGCGAGCAGTTTAGTCTTCAGAATCCCGATAGTATCGGACAGGCGCTGGGCTTCGTCGAGGTTGTGTGTATTCAGGAGGATCGTTCTCCCCTCCTTCTTCAGATCCAGAATAGTGTCGCGTATTGTCCTGGCTGCTTCGGGATCAAGGTTCGCAGTCGGTTCGTCCATGACTAGTATTTCTGGGTCGTGGACAAGTGCCCTCGCGATTGCAACCTTCTGCTTCATTCCCTTGGAGTAGGTCGAAACTGGATCGTCTTTTCTGTTCCAAAGATCAAGCTTCTTCATTAAAAATTCTATGTTGGAAGTGATCCTGCTTTCCGGGGTCTCGTAGAGCCTGCCAAAATACATAAGATTCTTGTATGCGCTGTAAAACTCGTATAAACCGACATTGTCCGGAACCAGGCCGATAAGCTTCCTGATGCTCATGGTTCCATCAGGATCGTCTATGCTGAACCCTCCGACCGTTGCCTTGCCGCTGGTTTTGCCAATCAGACAGCAGATCATCCTGATAGTTGTCGTCTTTCCGGCACCATTCGGGCCAAGCAGGCCGAACACTTCACCCCGGTCAACATGGAATGATAAACCGTCAACGGCAGTCAGGCCCTCGAACTTCCTCGTCAGATTTTCGGTAGCAATCATTTGCATTGACATTCACCTGGCTAATTTGTTTCTAATCCGGCAGTATTGTACCTGCTGGGTCGGTCTGCTGAAGGAGCGATATGAACCTTTTTAATAATCTTAACTCCATATTTTTTCAATAATATTTTACATAGATTTACCCGACTTCCTGAAAAAGCGGCACATAGTACTTCGTTTCTGAGAGGGAATTGGGGAGTCCCTTCCTGACAACTGCTTTCATTTCGTTGATGCTGCATCATATCAACCGGGTTATACTCACAACCGAAGAATGCGTTCAAGAATTAGAAAGTATGGCATGCCTGAATGATGAACTGAAAGCCTGTGCCCGGTCATATCAAACACGTGGAGATCAATCGCCAGCTTCGTAAATTATTTTTCCTGTTTATAACTCAAAATTGGTAAATATATGACCGGGCCAGGTCATACAGCGATATCCTTAGGTACAGAAGAGCCATCTGTCCTTATAAGTCGTCATCATCCTCGTCAATGTCTTCGTCGTCGTCGAAGTCCCTTCTTCTTCCACTGACCATGGTAACCTCCTAGCTAAAAATGTTAACCAATATATAATGGATTCGCTGATCGGTGTTTCAGCACTTTTGCGCAGGTTTCTAATTGGATATGATTCTGGTTCCTTCATTTTGCTGAATGTTAAAACATCTCCTCCGACAGTGAAACTTAAATCTTGAATTGAGCTAGTGACTTATGGAAGATGATTTGCCGGGACGCAGCGTTCTTCCCATGGAAGAAAGATACCATCCCGGGATTTCAATCTACAGGGAATTGTATTCCAGGTCATTGAAAGATCAGGAAGAATTCTGGGGAGATTCTGCAAAGATACTGGATTGGTTCAGGCC
>JAJYPW010000067.1 GCA_021795055.1 Thermoplasmata archaeon | reverse complement strand
AAAGCAGGGCCAGAAAATCACTGGCACTGGTGGCAGCCGGCGAGACTGCAATATTTGCCCTCTTTTATTCTGTGATGCTGCCCTATCCGTTTTCAGTGACCGTATACCCTTTCTATGCGGTTCTCACTCCGGTCATCATTGCGTGGATGTTTCTCTCGAACCGGGACATTGCAGGATCATGGCTAAAAAGCCTCGGAAACCCTGACATGTTTGTCTTATTTTTCGCGATCCTTGCCTGGATGTACGTATTTTTTGCGAACCACATCAATCCCTATGCAATTTTCTGGGAGCAGGCGTTCACTGATGAATTCAATTTCAGGCTCTTCCTGATACCATTTCTCGGAAAATACGTGGGCAAGGAAAGGGCAACCGTAATCCAGTCCGCCCTGTTTCTTCTTTATTATATGGGATTGCTCCTTTTCTATCCCGCAGGTTTTCCCGGGGTCTACTATTTCCTCTTCATAATCGACATGTTCTCGATGGGCGTGCTTTACGGGGTGATCTACCTGGTGAGGAATTCGATATACATCGATCTGGCACTGCACCTTTCCCTGTACGCAATGTCGTTCGTCGTGGTTTCGCTGGGATGGATACCCTATCTATTCCTGCCGTCTTAAGCGTTCCCTGATTTCGTCCGGTACCTGTCTTTTTCCACCATGATCATCAATCAGCACAGCAATCGTCCTGCATCTTGCAACGGGATCTCCGGACTTTTGGATATACAGGGTCTGGGCAAAGGTGAGGCTGGTGTTGCCCACGGAAGATATGCCTGTCCTGCATATTGCCGTGATAAATGATTCGTGGTCCACTGTCTGCCTAAGGGTTACCGGCTTAAGGTAATCCACCTCTATGTGGGCGACCAGTATACGCGTCCCCAGGAAAGCATCGGAAAGGAGCCTCTTAAGGAAGTGGACCCTGCCAAGTTCAAACAGCGACAAATATACGGCATTGTTGAGCACTCCCTGATCATCAAAATCGGAATACCTGAGCTGCAGAGGAAGCGTGTCTTCTTCAGTATCCATCCAGCCTCACCCTGATAGCGGAAAAAAAGGGCTCACAGGAAAACTCTGCAACGCTGGATGTTGGGCATGGGAGCCTGACCATATCGGACATCGGCGTGAGATCATGAATCTTCTGGGCCGCAGGCCTGAACGTGGCATTATCGCCCGAATACAGCACCGTGACAGGAACCTCTATCCTGGGAAAAACCCTGTGCATGATCTCGTCGAATCCGGGGTTAACCAGGAAGGCTCGTTTCGGCAATCCCAGCGCTGCCAGTTCAAGCGTAAGCAGTGATGCAGATTCGAAGCCTGCGATGTAAAACATGGTACCGTCTGGGAACTCTGCACTCAATTCCGATGCAATATCCTGCGGTTTTTCTCCATGGTTCGGCAAAGAGGCAGAGGCCGCTGGCATGAGGAGTTTCTCCGACGCGATGCTTGTCAACTCACTCTTCAGCGGACCGGGAGATAGAAAAACGAAAACCCGGGCACCGGGAGAAATTTCGCCATGTATCGTGATCCTCATTTAACTGCCATGTGGGACGTATATTTTCATTTATCCCTGCCACATATGGAGGTGTGGACAGGAAGGAATCTTCCCTAGACATCTGCGCGCTCTTATACAGGTATGCACCACTCCTCGAAGGAGCCTTCATCAAGAAGGTGTACCACGTCCCGCCGAATCTGTTTATCCTACAGCTCAACAGGCCCGGAAGCGGAAGGATCGATCTCTTCCTCTCGCTTGAAAAGGGGATTTATGTTTCCACCAAGGAGGGGGAAGTCCAGCCCACTCAGACTGCCATCAACCTGAGAAAGCTGATCCTGGAAAGAAAGATACAGAAGGTTGTTCAGGTCAACTTTGACCGGGTAGTGCGCATCGACATTTATCCTGACACTTCACTGATCATTGAGCTGTTCAGGGAGGGGAATCTTATCGTAACTGTCGGCGAAAAGATCGAATTTGCAGTTCACCAGAGGGAATGGAAAAACAGGAAGATCATCAAGGGTGAAACATATCTGCCCCCCTCCTCCTTTGATCCGGTCAGGGCGGACCTGAAGGAAATAGAAACGATCTTTACAGCGAGCACAGGCACTATTGTGCAGACTCTGGCCTCAAGAATGAACCTCGGGGGCGATCTTGCGGAAGAACTCTGCTTAAGGGTGGGCCTGGACAAGTCAATTCCTGCCAGGGAAGCACTTTCGGCAATTTCGGTACTGATGGCAGAGCTTGCAAAGCTTCTTGAGGAATCCTCGCTGGGAAAATGCTATGTATACGAGAACGGAGGCATGATCTCCCCAATCAGGCAGCACCATCTGGATGCTGTCAATTTCAGGGAAGCGGAGGACTTCAACGAAGAGATAAGAAAGAGGATGGAGGAGCTGGTGGACGAAAATCCTGAGGACATATCCTTACGAAAGAGAATAGAGTCCCAGCAGCGGACAATCGCGGAATACGAGGCGAAGTCAGCCGAGTTCGCGGCAATTGGCACCATTATCATGTCCGCCCTGCCTGAGTTCGAAAGGCATGTCAGGACTGCCAGGGCGATTGATTCCGGGAAATCATCGCTGACTCTCCCCCCAGGGATCATTCTGGACCGTGGGAGAAAGATAATCCAGGTTCCGAACGGCGAAATGGTAATCGAACTGGACATCCGCAAGACAGCCGGAGAAAACGCCAATTCATATTTTCAGGAGAGCAAGGATTACAGGCACAGGGTTGAAAATGCAAGAGAGGCACTGCGGGAGAGCATAAACTCCTCCAGGAAAGAAGAGTCGGCAAAGGTCACAAGGAAAAGAAAGTTCTGGTTTGAAAAATACAGGTGGACCTTCACTTCCGGAGGGAACCTCGTGATTGCCGGCAAGGACAGGAAAACCAACGAATCCGCAGTTAAGAAGCACCTGGAAAGCTCGGACATATATGTGCACGCAGACCTGTATGGCGCCCCAAGCACGGTAATAAAATCTATCGATGGGAACAGGCCTGATCAGAAGAGCATAGAGGAGTCCTGCGCCTTTGCGGTCTCATTTTCGAGGGCATGGTCAGCAGGCATAAGTTCGGGATCAGCCTACTGGGTATTCCCGGAACAGGTGAGCAAGACCCCGGAATCGGGAGAATATGTGTCCACCGGTTCCTGGATAATCAGGGGGAAGAGGAATTATATATTCAACCTGCCGCTCGTGCTTTTCATCGCCCCCATAGAATATGAAGGAGAGACCCTGGCGATGGCATCCCCGGTTGAGGAAAACCAGAAATTTATCAAGAAGGCTGTCAGGATAGTGCCTGGAAAGAGCTCAAGACGCGATATCGTGAAGAGGATTGCTGAAACGTTCAACTTTCAGCCGGACGAGGTCGACTCAATCTTTCCACCGGGAAGCAGCATTATCTCTTAGAAGCCGCCAGTCCCTCTTTCAGCCTGGAAAGCACAGATACGTCAAGAGGATCAATCCCGCGGAGCACTCCGAGATGATAGGAGAGAAGATCGCCGTAGGCAATCAGGAAGAATAGCCTCTCGACCAGGGTACCGTCACTCCCGATGACATGGAATTTCCTGCCGGTTATCTTCTGCGTAAGATCGATCCTCAGGTTTATCCCTGGATCCATGGATTTGAAAGCAATAAGTTTGAACCTGTCCTCATCGAACGAAGGCATCCAGGCTGTATCATTATGGTTTGCTTCAGGCAAAAAAGTGGAATACGCGACTACCTTGGAATTTTCGTTAAACTGGGTCCTCCATCTCAGTGCAACACCTCTGAATTCAGGTGTCCCGATGACAACGGGGGTCCTGTTTCCGTTTGCCAGTTCCTCTGCAAGACGTTTTATTTCAACTTCCCTGTCAAAAGCTGAGGCGATTGCACTTCTGATTCCGGCAGCATCCCGGTCACCAAGATTCATGAAACCGCGCAGGAGAGGCATGATCATGTATCCGATTGCAGACCTCGGCTGGAGCCCGCTGGGGATTCTTATAACAGTGCCGGAGTAGCGTGAAAGGATGCCTCCGGACGTTATCGCTGCTATTGGGCAACCCCTCTCCCTTGCCTGATCAAAGCAGGAGATGGTTTCCTCGGTGTTCCCGGAATAGCTAATGACAATGACGAGGCTTGATGAATCTGCAAACGCCGGAAGATTGTAACCCGATAATGGTATGACCGGAACACGGTCATATATGTCAGAAAGTATCCGACCGGCTATGCCGGATCCCCCCATCCCTGCAACTATCACCGATTTGAATTTATTAGGATCAAAATTAATAGAGTCTCTGGAAAGAACCTGATCTTTCAGGCTCAAAATCTCTTCTCTCATCCCCATGTTGTCACCATGTGCAACCATTATTAACAACTTTCGTCGATCGACATGGGCAAGAAAACCAATGAAATACTGAATTATCCGTACATATTCTCGGTGACAGATTTCTCGGAA
The DNA here is from genome assembly GCA_021795055.1 of Thermoplasmata archaeon. Classification (GTDB taxonomy): domain Archaea; phylum Thermoplasmatota; class Thermoplasmata; order Thermoplasmatales; family Thermoplasmataceae; genus JACWAH01. The sequence continues at coordinate 1,047 of JAJYPW010000067.1, read as the reverse complement.
GTTGCCGATGCTTTCTTGTACTGATCCATGAGCTCATTCAACTGTGCGTGGAAGTCCTGTGCGCTCTGCTCAAGCACCGAAGGATCGACATTTAGTGAAAATGCCTGATTAAGCTTTTCCACAAGGGCCAGCACAGATCCCGGATCAGGAAGTTCAGTAGAGGTCGGCGTGACCAGTGAGAACCCAGACATCTTACGGGACATGCATTCATTGAGTATTGCTCCGCCCAGCCCGAATATAAGAGCTGATTTTGCAGGAAGGATTCCAAGTTTTTTGAATTTGTTCAACACTTCCTCGTTGCCAACGCAGAAAACGTCGTGCTGATCGACTATCGCGGGAGCCGGCATACCGTCAAGAATCACGATTTCCCTGGGATTCTTGTATGAAAGCCAGTTCATGAGCGCGGAAGAAATCTCGTAAAGCCCTTCACTGTCCACAGGTATTTCCCCTATCATCACCACAAGGTCAGCGGCCTTGTTCGTATATATGCGGTAAGGGGTCCTCAGCTTTTCACCTATGAAAACCGCCACGGGAGGTATATGCGTGGATTTGATATGAGCCACCTGATGAAGTTTGAGGTTCTCAATGATATAGCTTACCGCTATGAATCCGGTCGGGGATGCTCCGACAAACCCTCCCACCACAAGCGGGTTGTTAAAATTCACGTTCTCAAGATCGACCACTACGGTTTCGTTGGAACTCAACTCATTTCACCAGTTTAAAATCTTTAACGGGTTCTTATATATTTGCGCTAACTGACATCCTCCCACGAATGAATTCGTGGGGTTCCTTTCGGAACCGGTTCCTGCTTCATGGAGTGGCAACTCGTAGACCTCCTTTTGAGAGTTCCGCCGCTGTAGCACTTTCCACAGGCGTGAATTCGGGAATGCCCTTCCCTACTTTTATCATCCCTGTATTCCGGATGTTGATTGCCGCATTCACATCCCGATCCATGGTGAGACCGCAGGCATTGCAGTGATATATGCGATCTGAGAGTTTCAGATCAAAACTGATGCTTCCGCATTTTGAACACATTTTTGATGATGG
>JAJYPW010000066.1 GCA_021795055.1 Thermoplasmata archaeon | reverse complement strand
TGCCTTGCTGTCAAGATCGGTTAACCTGCTCTCAGGAGAGAACATTACCACTGATTCGGTGCTCAATGAAATCAGCATGGGCAGGCTCGCCGTCCAGATTGGCAGCCTGAGGGAGATCATTTCCACCCGTATGCCGGATAAGGATCACATTGAACGCGTGCGCAGGGCGGCTGCAGCATCTGGCGATCTGAGATCGCTTTCTGATACAGATATCGAAATTGTTGCGCTCGCTCTTCAGGTGAACGGGATTCTGCTCTCCGATGATTATTCAGTCCTGAACCTGTGCAGATCGCTCGGCATAAAGACTGAGACCGTTGAGAAACCAGGCATCTCAAGGATGATAAAATGGGTATACAGGTGCACGGGATGCGGCAGGACGATTGAAAGCAGGGTGTGCCCGGTATGCGGGCATGACGGGAAACGATACCCGGCAAAGACAGGCAGGAATCTTTGATCTGCTTGGAGCCGTGAATGGGTAACGTTCCCGCAATCTGCACTCCTGGAAAAATGAATGGAACGGAAAATAACAGCGATTGACACTATCCCTGAACCATGCTGAAACACATCGTTGTTATGCTTCCTGTCCCTTTTGTGAGAATTGAGTCTCAACACCATAAATCAATTCTGCACCTGAAAGATGAGGGTTGTACCTAAATTCGGTCAAAAACGGGTTTTTTGGGTTCAAAGCCGCGGTTTGACGAACATTTATATACTATTCTTGTAATGTCATACATGTGTCGGACATCTTCACCATTCTCACCAAGTACACGGGAGGATTATCCCAGGTTTTCAACTTTCTCCCTTCTGGATACCTTTATCTATCCACTTTTCTGATAGTTCTGGTTTCTATATTCCTTATCTTTAAGGGATCGTTCGCCTGGACTACCCTGCTGATGATGGTTGGTGCCTACTTTGGCGTCATTTTTGCCCTGTACCTTTCTAAAGATTTTTCGACCACCTCGCTCCCTCTCTACCTCATACTGGTGATAGGGGCAGTGGCCGGTGCTGTTCTTGTCAAGGGCCTAATTCATATAGCCCTGCCTGGAGCCATAGCTTTTCTCGTATATCTGGTTGGTACCGCTGTGTATCCAAACTTTGTGTATGATGTGATTGCGGGCCTTGTGGCGTTCGTAATAGCATATGCCCTGTATGACAGGATTACTGCAGTACTTGCAGCCGTGATAGGCGCACTGCTGATGTGGTTTGCACTCTACACCGCTGGAATGAATGACACGGTGGCTCAGGTTATTGCAGCAACAACCTTTGTGCTTGGACTGACTCTGCAGTATATGGAGAAGACGAGATATCGCAGATACAGCAGGTTCACTTACTGATTTTTCCCAGCCTGGCGGCAAACCTGCCCAGGAATTCCAGGGAATCTCCTATGTATCCATAGTCTGAGTGCGAAAAAATTGGGGCATTACCGTCTTTGTTCACAGAGAACACCTTCCTGGCATACCTGAATCCGACGACATGATTGTCGTGCCCCGAAATTCCAATCGTCAGGTATACGGATGGGGATATGCTGACCCCTGTCAGACCTATCTGCTGCTGTCTCGGCAACCAGTCCAGGTCGATTATTGGCCTTGTTCCCCCCACTGATGCATCTAACAAGGCTGCCAGTTCAATCACCCTTGGTACATTTTCCCTGGCAAGAAGACCTTTCCCGATTCCAATCACCATCCCCTTATTGGTCACCGGTCGGAATTCGGATGGTAGCTTTTCGAAACTCTCTGAACGGTTATAGCCAAGTTCGACAATTTTCACGAGGAAATCATAATTGCATGACCTGGCCTGGAAAATGCCGGGCCTGATAGTTGCCATAGCCGGTTCAGTTTTAGAGTGAATCCTTGCCAGTATGCCTCCCCCGAAGGCTGGCTTATACTGTATCAGGCGATCCCCGTCAAGCTTTAAATCAACGCAATCTGCCGTCAACCCGAGCTTGAGCCTTGCAGCCACAAATGAAGCTATGTCCCTGCCATTTACGGTGGATGGGAATAACACAAACCATGGAGGACCGCGTATTATGCCATCAGCAATGTATCCTGCTATGGCATTGCTTGAATTGGTCTCGAGCCTGAGGTATTCGTGAGCCGGACAGTTCTTAAGGGCCTCTGGATCGAGATTCCCGATTATTACGATCCTGGCCTTTCCATTGGTGATCTCGGCAGCTTTTGTGGAGATTTCCCTCACTGTCTCCGGGTTATCTATGGCTATTACCCATGCTTCCCTGCTGCCATTCGGAGCATCCTTCAGGCTGATGGTTTCCTCAGGTGCCGTATCATCGCTTCTGGCATTCAAAATCAGTGTGATGAATTCATCCACGTCGTCTATAAATTTAACTGTTCTCCCGCTGCTGACACTCTCTGTCCCTTCGACAACAGTCGGAGAGTCCTGCATTCCATTGAGAGAAATTCCGAGAAAGTCCAGGCCAACAGTATTGATCTTGTCGGAGAAATCCGGCCCGCCCGGGCGGATGAAGCGGGCCTTGTTGATCTTCTCGCTGACAGAGATCACCAGCGGCAGTTTCGCGCTGCTTGTCAGAAAACCGGCTTCCAGATCCTGGACCGTTGTGACCATATCACCCTCAAATTCAAGCCGGGAGACCGAAGATCTGAAATCGTAACCAAGAAATGTGGAAATTTCGGCTGGCACCTGGGACGTTTCTCCGTCAAGGGAATATTTTCCGCAAAAAATGAGATCAGGGGAAAACTTCTTTGCGAAAGCAGAAAGCGCCATTGAGGTGATGAGGGTATCTGATCCACCCAGTCTGCGATCGGATATCAGGTATCCTGAATCAGCGCCAAATTTCATGCAGGTAACAAGGACGTCACTTGCAGAAGGTGGACCCATGGTTGCCGCTATCACTTCAGCCCCGTATTTCTCCTTTATTCTTGCAGCCTCCTCCATTGCCTTCTTGTCGAAGGAATTTATCTGGAGAGGCACGCCTTCCCTTACAATCCTGTTTGTCGCAGGATCGAATTTTACCTGTGTAACTTCAGGTATCTGCTTTACAAATACAAGTATCTTCATTCAACTTCCACTAAGACATCCCCGTTCTCCACCTTTATATGGTATGATTTCAGGGGGCCGATTGAACCAGAACCCTCAGGGTTGCTTACGACCGATCCGTCCTGGGGCTTAAAAATAGCGAAGTGGTTCGGGCAGACGAGCTTCCCGTCATCAATGAATCCCTCAGCCAGGTCATACTGCTCATGCGTGCACAGATTTGATGTTGCATACAATTTTCCGGCAGCCCTCATCACAATCAGTTCCTTGGAGCCTGCAGTTGTCTTGAAAATGTCACCTTCTTTTATGGATTCCTCTTTGAACACCTTATACCATGTCATGAATCTTCATAATCCGCATAGGTTTAAAATTTTATGCTATCTCTGGGCGCTAGATGCCGTGTTTATGGAGTTGGCCTATGGAAGTAATCGGAAAATCGGTAGTGTCCTAACATAGATGCATTATTACCGCATGGCAATCCCTATTTTCTTACCAGCGAAGTTAAAACTCCGGCCAGGCTTAAAATCCCTGAGGTTATCATCACCAGTTTCATCCCCTCTATAAATCCGCTTATATCTACCAGCGTGAAGTTTGAACTCACGCCTGAAAACAACTGTATCATTGTGGAGCGCGGCACTGAATCCGCAAGGACTGTTCCCATTATTGCAAGGCTCATTAACTGACCCACAAACCTCATTGTTCCGAGAACCCCGGAAGCAGTGCCCATGTCTTTCCTCTCTACCGATCCCATTACTGAATTGGTATTGGGGGCAGAAAACAACCCGAATCCCAGACCTATGACTGCGAGTGGATAAACCAGATCTGCCGGCGGCACCCGTCCGATTTCATAGCCCATGAAAAAGAATGCCCCCGAAATGATTAGCATGCCGAGAGAGGCGGGCACCCGAGCCCCAATCCTGTCAGATAGCCGTCCGCTCAATGGCGAAAATATGACCATTACCGCGGGCTCTACACTAAGTATGATCCCATACTGCGATGGCTGAAGGTTCGCAACTACTGAAAAATATATGGAGAATACAAAAACAATCGCAAATGTGCTTACGTAATTCAGGAATGCAGTGAAATTAGCTGCCGAGAAAGTCCTGCTCCGCGTGAACAGTCTGACGTCGAGAATCGGGCTTTCTTTCCTTCTCTCATAGAGGAGGAATACAGCAAGGAGCAGCATTCCAGCGATCAGCAAGTATACCGCAGGGAAAATTCCGTTAATTTCAGTCAGGCTCAGGAAGAGTACCGTCAGGAGCATGGAGAAAAAGAACAGGACAAATCCAGCCAGATCCACGCGTTCCCTTTTGACGGGAAGATCCAGTTTCCTCAGATACAGAAAGACCGGGATAAGCGAAAGAAACGCATATGCTGAGACGAGGTAGAAAACGGACTGCCATCCCATATAGTTTATAAGGTAACCTGCAGCCACCGGGCCGCATGTAAGTCCCAGATATACAGACATGGCATTGATTCCAAGGGCTCCTCCCCTGGATTCCGGCGGATAGACGGAACTCAGGATTGCAGTAGAGTTGACGGCAAAGAACGAGGCTCCAATTCCCATTACGGCTATTGACGCAGACAAGTACAAAACGCTGGTTGAAAAAGTGGCAGAAACCCCGCCGATGCCGAATATAAGCAGGCCAATTGAGTAAAACCTGGATCGCCCGAAGTTATCGGAAAGCTTTCCCAGTAAAATCATGGTTGTTGAAATTACTATAAGATAGGTCATCGGGACCCAGACCATTGCGAAGAAGGACGCATGGAATGCACTGCCTATCTCCGGCACTGAAAAGGAGATCACGCTGCTGGTAAACGGGGTAATAAAGGATCCTAGGGAAGTGGAGAGCAGAATCCTGGGGTTGGAATATCTCCCTGTCAATAGGTACTGAATCCCGTCGATGCTTAAAATGCTCTCAGGATTCCGGATATAACGGGATCCTTCCGAATGACACCCGATCTTGAAACGTTATTATTTATGTATGCCTTGACCCAATTATGAAATTTGAGTATGAGGTATTCAATAGCATCCCGGATCTTCTAATGGTGGCCTCGAACAGTTTTTCGCTCGGTATGAGGCAGATCTCCACGATGTTTCTCTATGGCGAATATGTGGTGTTTTACAGTCCTACCCTCAGCGGAGAGAATGAGGAATCAGTGTGGCTGATTACAATGGCCAAGGGAAAACTTCCGATCGGGCTAATCGAGTTTGATCCTGAGACTAAGGAGATTGTGAAGATTCTCAAACCTGTGAACCCTGAAAAAAGCCACTTCCTGGTTGTTGAACCGAAGGTGTCCACGATACTGGAGAAGGCAATCGCGAATTACGAGAAATCTCACTGATCGCGGCATCCTGACCCTTTTGCTGTCCGCCGGCAATCCAGTGTGCGGTGCAGTCCTATAATCCCTTCTGCAGTTCCACATTCAATTCCCTGGCACATACTTTTATTTTTCAATCCTCATAGCTGAATCATGTACTTTGGGCGACCGAAATGACAGGTTA
>JAJYPW010000065.1 GCA_021795055.1 Thermoplasmata archaeon | reverse complement strand
ATATCTGAAGCGGACATATGAAAGTAATCGAAGAGTTCCCAGCCGTTTCCTGACTTGCCGAACGAATCACGCATACCGATCCTCTTCATCGGAACGCGTCTGTTTTCTGCGATTACCTCCGCGACCCTGCTGCCCAGGCCGTTATAAATGGAATGCTCTTCGGCCGTGATTATGCCGCCGGTCTCCGAGGCTGCCTTTATTATTGCGGATTCATCAAGAGGCTTGATTGAACTCATGTTCACCACCCTTGCATCAATCCCCTTCTCCTTAAGCGACATGGCTGCATCAATCGCAAACCTTACCATCGCGCCGATTGCAAATATTGTTATGTCGGAGCCATCCTTGAATGTCACCGATTTACCAGGAACGTATTCGTAGTTCCGGTCATTGATCACGGGGAATTTCTCTCTTGACAATCTCACGTAATACGGTGTCCTTGTAGAATCATGAAGATATTGAATAACGCTCCTTGTCTCTACGGAGTCAACCGGGACTATAACCGACATGTTAGGAAGACCTGACATTATGCCAATGTCCTCGATTATCTGGTGCGTTGCACCGTCCTCACCGACAGTTATCCCGGCGTGTGTGGTCACGAATTTGGCATCCACGTAATTGTAGCAGACAGACTGCCTCAACTGTTCGTAGGCCCTCATCAGGAAGACTGCGAAAGTAGAAGCAAATACCTTCTTGCCCGATAATGCCAGTCCTGCAGCTGTAGCCACCATTGACTGCTCACTTATCCCCATGTTGAAAAAGCGATCAGGAAATTTCTTTCCAAAGGCCGCTGTTTTCGTCGAGGAGGATAGATCAGCATCCAGAACTACAAGATCCTTGTTCTTTCCCCCGAGCCTGACAAGTTCTTCACCGTATGCATCCCTAAGACTTTCCATCACGTAGCTCAAGCAAGTTCCTCCATAGCTTTATCGAACAGATCCTGGCTCTCAGGGGCCTGTCCGTGATATTTTGGATTGTTCTCCATGTAGCTGACGCCCTTTCCCTTCACAGTATGAGCAACTATTAGGGTGGGCAGTTCAGTGCACTCTTTAGCATCAAGAAGGGCGGCATATATTTCCTGATAGTTATGTCCGTCTATTTCTATAACGTTCCAGCCGAATGATCTCACCTTTTGCCCTATATCCGGAGTGGGCATGACGTCCTCGGTAAAGCCGTCCAGCTGTACCATATTCCTGTCAAGTATCACTGTAAGGTTCGAGAGCCTGTATTTATATCCTGCCATAAGGGATTCCCAAACGCTGCCCTCTTCACTTTCCCCGTCGCCTATTATTGCATACACCCTGTATTCAGCGTTGTCCAGCTTTCCAGCAATCGCCATGCCCACGGCAATACCGATCCCCTGTCCCAGGGATCCAGTTGAGGCCTCGACTCCGGGAACACCGTAATGGACATGACCTTCGAGTTTGGAAGACAGCTTACGGAATCCGGTGAGCAGACTCACGGGAAAGAATCCTCTCAAGGCAAGTGTAGAATACATCGCAGGAGAGGCATGGCCCTTGCTCATGACCAGCCTGTCGCGGTCAGGCTTGGTTGGGCTGGAAGGGTCTACATTCATTACCTTTGAATACAGCACGGCAAGAATATCTGCTATACTGAGTGATCCACCAGGGTGCCCGCTTTTTGCCTCCCAGACCATTCTGACTGAATTCAGCCTTATTTTCCTGGCAAAATCTGCAATTTGCTCCAGATCCTTTGACCCAAGTTTATCCAACGCCTGGAACCTCCCCAAGAATTTCTCTATCGTCGTATGAAAAGAATCTATGCATCTGCTCCGGGTGTATTCATGAACGTATTAAAAAGGTTTATTTGTGCATAAAGCAAATTACTCCCGCAGAAAGAAAAGTGCTATCCACCACATAATCAGGTAAAAATTCGCGGGATATTCGGCGAGAATGCATTAAGCTCCCATGGAACACCACTCACCAGGATGAAAAGCATTCCACACATCGACTCCGGGCTGACATTGTGGTCGGTCCTGTCTTGGGAGATCAGGTTAATGGCAGTTGAAGTGAACAGCCAAAGGTCTATGATACGCTTGTATGGCGGATACGACCTGCTTCTGATCGCACATTCGCTCAAAAGGCTATCTGTTTACGGATCATGCGCGAATGATCATTGTGATCTAAAATCAGGATTCTGAAGTATTATTCACCATCCGGAAATAAAAGAATGGATTCAGGCGGTCAGGATATGTAATCTATGTCTTCCTCTCCCCCAGTACCGGTCTCCGACTTTGAGGATGCGGAAGTGACCCCGGTGACTATAAGGGTGACACGCATTTTATTCTGGTACGAAGGATCGCGTCCTCCACCCCAGATTATCCTCGCATCCCTGGAAACCATCTTCCTGACTTCGTCGACAACGTAATTTGTCGCGTTTAGTGGAAGATCGGAGCCGGTTATATTGATGATCACCCCGCGTGCAGTGGAAAGATCCACTTCAAGGAATGGAGACGACAGCGCATTCTTAAGGGCTTCGGATGCACCATCCTGGGGGTCCCCCCCGTCCCCAATGCCTATGCCAATCATAGCTTCCTTGCTGTTCTTTATCACCTCACGCAGGTCATTTATGTCGAGATTCATGGTCTGCGGTCTTGTAACAATCTCGGTAACCGCACTTATAGCGCTAATCACAATTTCGTCGATTGCCTTGAACCCTTTCTCAAATGGAAGATCAGGACTTACCTGGTTCAGTTTTTCGTTTGGAATCACTATAACGGTGTCGGAAGATTGTTTGAGCCTCCTGAGGCCAGCAAGCGCATTTCTTGACCTCTCCTTTCCTTCTATCTCAAAGGGAAGAGTAACGACGGAGATGGTAATTGGACCATGATCCTTTGCCAGGCCGGCAATAACGGGAGCCGCACCAGTTCCGGTTCCCCCGCCGAGGCCCGTAGTCACGAAAACAATTTCTCCACCCTGCACATAAGACAGGATTTCCTGTTCCGATTCTCTGGCAGCCGCTTCGCCAGCCCTTGGATCGCCTCCTGTTCCCCACCCCTTTGTAAGATTCTCTCCCAGCAGGACCTTGTAATTTGAATGTACCCTTTTCAAATGCCTCGCATCAGTATTGCATGCAATCAGATCCACGCCTTTGATGCCTTCTTTGAAAAGTCTGTTGATTGTATTGGAACCACCACCCCCTACACCAAAAACCTTGATTTTTGATTGGGAAGCATTCACAAATTTCTGCAATTCCTCTTCTGAAGTGCCAATCCACTGTGTGCCGTTATCCGGATCAGCCTCATGGGACATAAACGAGTTAAGAATGTGAGCAATATTAACTTTCCCAGCAACTAAGGGAAATATCCAGAATTCTTTTTCATTTTCCAGCTTTGTAAATGTGTTTCGTCATTGCGGGAATTGTTCATCGAAGACATATAAAGCCAATCATTCCACACACTGGGTAAATATTTTAAGGTCAGCAATATATTCCAATGTGGAGCCTGGAGGTACTGTTTATCACGCTTATCATCTCTCTGTAGAAGGGATGATCCCGTGTTCCATCAGATCAAATATATGCATATTGCCATTTATACTGCAAAACCCGGGGGAGGATTGAACAGGTGTTTTTCTTCCATCTGCTGGTGTACCTGGCAATACTCCTGCTTACTATTTTCATATCACTCAGGATTTATCTGACCCTATACTGGAAGAGAAACTACTATCGGTCGTCGCCCGATGAGCCTCATGATCTATCCGCAATTGTCATCGTACCATGCAGAGGGATCGACCACGAAATGGAAGCTAACCTCAGAAGCCTGCAGGGTCAGGATTATGGGAATTTTCATCTGGTGGCAGTAATCGATTTTCCAGATGATCCTGCATCGAGTGTACTTTCGAGCCTGAAGGTAGAAACACTGATTACGGAAAGATACTCAAGTGCGTCGAGCGGAAAGGTAATGGCGATTACGACGGCAATAAGGGAGAAGCCAGACTACGACGTAGTCGTTATCGCAGACTCGGATATTCAGGTGCCAAATTACTGGCTCAGGGAAATGATCCATCCTTTCAGTAACAGGAACATCAGTGCGGTGAGCACATACCCAAGGTTCCAGTCCGACGGTGGATTCTGGGCAAAAGTGAAGGAGATATGGGGGTACATGGGAGCCACACTGATGGAGTTCAGGCCGACGCGCTTTATCTGGGGCGGATCTGCCGCTTTTCGGCGATCGCTGATGGACGATGATTCCCTTGAATACTTTGCGAGTGCAGTTTCCGATGATGCAGCAATTACAAAGATATGCAGGGAAAAGCATGCGAAAATCGCTTATGCTCCTGCGGCAAGCCCCAGGATTAAGGTAAGCGACGACAAACGCACATTTCTTGCATGGGCTGAAAGGCAGATGGCGGTAAGCATAGTTTTTGACAGGAATGCACTGTTTGCCGCCGTTGGGGTTTATGCTGGCGTCATCATCTATCTGGCAATGATCACATACCTTTCCCTCTTTTACGGTTATCTGTACATAATTGGGTTGGTTCCCTACGTGCTTAACCTGATAAATTCAGCTATACGCGCCCCAAAAAACGCTCTCTGGCTTATACCTATGAGCCTGTTTCTGCCCTTTGTTTATCTTTACAATGTAATAGCGGGAGCCAGATCTCATGAAATCAGATGGCGTGGCATCAGTTATAAAATCAGGTAATTCAGGTTTCAGATAGCCATCAGATTCATTGAGCGACTCGCCAGCATGAACATGGCGTCCTCTTTCATAGGACTGCGAATACAAGGAAATGGCAGTCTCAGGAGCAAAAAGAACATTTAAGTATGTTCCTTCCAATTACTCGCACGGTACAAAGCATGTTTCAACGCGTATTATCCAGTAAGAGCGGTTATATTGCTGTCATTGCCTGCTTCCTTGCTGTTGCACTGTTCATCACTCCAACCGGGCTGTTTTACGGCACCGGTGGTTCTCACCAGCAGGACACGCCACAATCTGCAGGAGCCTTGCCCTCCTATTCCGTTTCATTCGAGGAAACCGGTCTCCCTTCTGTTGGATCAGGCAATGCAGTCTGGGCAGTAACTTTCAATAATTCCACGGAAAGGAGCGATACCGGTGTGATCAGCTTTTCTGTGCAGGACGGCACATATAACTACACTGTCGAAAACATAAGCGGTTTTTCCTCCAATCCGAGACACGTGGCTGTTACAGTGAATTCATCCAACGTAGCAGTCCAAATCGCCTTTTCAAGCACGTATTATAAAGTCACATTCGCCCAGAGCGGCTTACTGACGGGTGCGAACTGGCAGGTTACCGTTGACAATTTGGCCGAAAGGACGAACGGCAGCAGCATAGCTTTCAATCTAAAGAATGGCAACTATTCATTTTCTATTTCAAAGACGGCCGGATACAATCCTGCGGTCAGTTCCTGGAAATTCAGTGTTTCTGGAAACAATCTTGCAATTCCCGTAAAATTCATCAGTAACCTGGAAAGGATTAGCTTCTTCGAGACCGGTCTGCCCTCTGGAACGCAGTGGGAGGTTTCCATTACCGGAGTCACCAATTCAACCAATTCATACAGCACAGAT
>JAJYPW010000064.1 GCA_021795055.1 Thermoplasmata archaeon | reverse complement strand
GGAATATGAATATGAACTCCGGACCAGATCATATGCTTCCTTCAGCTTCCAGACCTTCTCGATTGCCATTCCAACGAGACATTGGGAAAGCACGTCCAGCGGATTCATGGGTATGGTCACCCTGTCAATTTCCCTGTCATATGCAGCCTTGGTGAGAACAGCACATTCCACAAGATCGTCAAGATCAAAAACCACGAATCTGCCCTTCGACATGTCGTCGACGTTGTGCCCGGATCGCCCGATCCTCTGTAAGCCCTTTGACACGGATTTCGGGCTGCCTATTTGCACCACAAGATCTATGTAGCCTATGTCTATTCCAAGTTCAAGCGATGTCGACGTTATCACGCATTTCAGTTCCCCGTTCTTGAGTTTGTTCTCCACGTCGATGCGAGTTTCCTTTCCAAGCGAAGAATGATGAGCTTCTATGCTCTCTATCCCGCGCGCCTTTAGCCTTACAGCAACATGTTCAGTCGAACTCCTCGTATTGGTAAAAATTAGAGTGGTCTTGTGCCTGTTTATCAGGTCAGTAAGAATATCGTACATTCTTTCATTGGCCACATCCTGCGGGACCGCAGTCAGGTCGGGTACGGGAGTAAGGGTGCTGAGATCAAGGAATTTCTTTGCGTCCACCTCAACGATTTCCACATCCCTCACCTTTCCTGATTCCAGGCCCACAAGGAACTTTGCTATCTCCTGTATTGGAGCCTGAGTCGCAGATAGACCAATTCTGGTAAGCCTGCGGCCTATCCTGCTCTGGAGCCTCTCAAGGTTCAGGGAGAGAAAGGCCCCCCTTTTGGTGGAGGAAATCTCGTGGATTTCATCCAGAATAATGTACCTGGCTGAAATCAAATGTTCGGAGAACTTAGGGCTGCTCAAAAGCAGGGCAAAGGATTCCGGGGTCGTGATAAGGATGTGCGGAGGCTTTCTGAGCATCTTTTGCCTCTCTTTCTGAGGTGTATCCCCCGATCTCACCGCAACCCTTATCTCAGGCAAGTTCAACCCTTCCTGCTCTGCCAGGGCGTATATTTCTGTGAGAGGCTTCTTCAGGTTCTTGTCAATGTCGTTTGCAAGCGCCTTAAGGGGGCTTATGTATACTGCATAAATCTGATCCTTGATCTCGTTCTTTCCGGCCAGGATAAACAGTTCGTTTATGATCGACAGGAACCCTGTCAGGGTTTTTCCAGTGCCGGTGGGGCTGGAGACAAGAACATTCTTACCCTCGTGGATCAGCGGGATGGCTCTAATCTGTGGATCGGTCAGGCCGTCATAGCTTGAGTTGAACCACTTGCTCACAATAGGGTCCAGGAATGGCAGGTGATCCTCTACCCTGAACCTACTATCTATCCCGGTCTGCATCGGCGCGATCCCATACTAAAGCAAACTCCCGATATAACTATTTCTGACATACTCCCACAGTTGAAGCATGTGGGGTTCTTGCTTTTGCTTCGCTTTCGCCTTCATTCCTCACGGTCCGGACGGTTTTGCAGGAACCCATTACCGAGTCTTAAGGTCGCTTCAGTCCTGAACGTTGCCTCTCTGGGGGTATCAGTGCTCCCCTTGCATGCATCCCTGTCTGCATGCAATCGGGATATGCCATTATTCCATTCCTCTATACAGACTGCAGTCTGGTGACATTCCCAACCTCATGGCGAAGTCCTTTCGGAGCAATCGTTTCATGGGGATTTTCGGGCACGACTTCCTCTGAGAGTAGTTTCGTGCCTCAATTCGTATAATCGTGGAGAACATAGAAGTTTCGCATTCATCCAACGACTTAAGTCAATGGCTTTCTGCTCAGGTGATCGTAAGTTCACTTTGAAACCAAACATCCAGACACACTCAAAAGGGAATCCTCCAGAAATTCTTCCTTTCACGGTTAGGGAGTATTTGAATGTATGAAAACAGCTCACAATGTGCTTACAGTCATTGAAAAGATTTTGGCCGATGTTTTTGGAAACTGTCATTGAAATAACAGGTTATTTTCTCCTCCATATCGATGCAAATATGGAACCGATTATTATGACTGCAGCCACTGTTCCTGAAATTAAGTAAAGTTCGGTGCTTGACATTCCAAAAAACTTGGGAGGTGGCATGCCAGTGGATATGATGCTGACTGACCCTGACAGAGCGTTGGTGATATACACATAATTATTATTGGGATCATAGAACGCCCCATATGGAGATGCTCCTACTGTAATTGTTGACACAACACTGTTAGTGGCACCGTTTATTACTGAGACGCCGTTGGAACCATAGTTGGTAACATATATGTTTCCGTTATTTGAATCAAAAGTTGCTTCAATTGGATTGATACCATTATCTGTATTTATTACATTGCCGTTGAGTAGACTGTTATCCAATAGAATTAAAGTATATTTTACTAACCTGCATTGAAGAGATCGTTGCCTGCGGCCTATGTGGGGTAAAACGCACATAATTCCCGGATGTTTGAGTTACATTGCTACTTAAATCCGAGAATGAAGCGGATGCCGAACTGGCAAGAAATGCAAGGGCTAGGAGAACTGCAAATGTTTCCGGCAGAATCCTCTTCCTTGAGTTGGGTAATCCCTTCATTCATCAAATATATGTCCAGAATTTAAAAAACTTTACTCAGGGAAACTGCCAGGCAATGCTCGATGCGATATCTTGAATATAGAATTGCCATTGAGACAGGATTGATGATCGGGCAGGAAGGCAGACCGGGTGAACATTTCAGGAACGCGACAATAGAGGATACATTAAGGGAACTGGATGCAAACGCATCCGGACTATCTGATCCTGAGGTCGAATCAAGGCAGAAAAAATACGGGTTCAACCTGATAGAGGAAAAGAAAAAGAATCCAGTAATAGAGTTCCTCAAGCGTTACTGGGGCCCGATGCCATGGCTTCTTGAATTTGCCGCGATCCTGTCGGGAGTTCTTGGGCACTATGATGAGGCCATCATAATCATCATCCTGCTGACAATTAATGCGGTAATAGGGTTCAGTCATTCCCGATCTGCAGGTAAAGCCTTGAAATTACTGAAGAAAAAACTGAGTGTGACCGCTAGAGTCCTGAGAAATGGGGCATGGAAGAGCGTCGCGGCAGGTGAAATTGTACCCGGGGACGTGGTTTCTGTGGATCTGGGAGATATTGTACCGGCGGACATGAAGATCCTGTCGGGACAAGTTGCAGTGGATCAGGCAGCACTGACTGGAGAATCTCTTCCGGTTGATCTCGGACAGGGCTCAATGGCTTTTTCCGGAACAGTGGTAACCAGGGGAAGATGTACTGGGATCATTGTTGCGACCGGTGCCAATACATATTTCGGAAGAACGACGGAGCTTGTGAAGATTGCGAAGCCAAAATCCCATCAGGAGGAGATCATGCTGTCCATTGTCAGATATGTGTTGTACATTGGGATCATTGCACTTGCAGTAACTTCAGTTGACAGCTTGATTATCCATATTAGCGATCCACTGGTCAATATCCTGACTTTTGCTGTTATATTCCTTATGGGTTCCATACCTGTTGCCCTGCCTGCAGTGCTTTCCATAGTCCAGGCTGTGGGCGCACTGGAACTCGCGAAGAGCGGTGCGCTTGTAACCAGGCTTGATTCCATCGAGGACGCTGCGTCCCTTGAATACCTTTACCTTGACAAAACCGGAACCATCACCCTGAACAAACTGTCGGTAGTCGGCGTCACCCCGATCTTTCCATTCACGTCAGAAGAGGTCAGCACCTTGGGAGGATTGGCCTCCAGTGCCGACAGTAAGGATACAATCGACTCAACCATTATCGCCTACTCCAGTTCTGTAAAATCAAAGTTCGGTTCGTCCAGACAGGTTGAGTACACTCCATTTCATCCGTCCACAAAAAGATCGGAATCCCTAATTGAGTGGAACGGCAAAAGATTGACAGTTACCAAGGGGGCGCCTCAGATCATACTGGCAATGTGTCCTGATACCCCGGAAGAATTTGCAAAGCAGGTAAACAGGTCAGTCGAGGATGCATCGCAGAGGGGAAACAGGACACTTGGGGTGGCGCTTTCTGAAGAAAACGGGAAGTTCAAAATGGCCGGAATACTGGCTCTTGCTGACCCTCCGAGACCGGATTCAATGGAACTTATCAGCGATCTAAAGCATCTGAGCATCAAACCGGTGATGCTTACAGGGGATAACCTGCTCATTGCGAAGCAGATAGCCAAAGATACAGGCTTTGGCAGCAATGTAATAGGAATGAACGAACTGAGAGAAGTGCCCGAGGATGAACAGGTTGCCAGGATTGAGGATCTTGATGGACTGGCGGAAATATATCCCGAGGATAAGTACAGAATTGTAAAGATAACTCAGGCCCGTGGTCACATCGTGGGCATGACCGGAGATGGCGTAAACGACTCCCCCGCCCTCAAACAGGCAGAAATGGGTATAGCGGTCAGCAATGCAACCGACGTTGCCAAGGCGTCTGCCGCAGTGGTCCTCACGCAGCCCGGATTGAGGGTAATACTGGATGCAATAAGGGTGAGCAGGCAAACATATGAGAGGATGCTCACATGGGTTCTGAACAAGGTATCCAAGACAATCGAGATCGTCATCCTGCTTGCAGCGGCATTCTTCTGGATACATGCCCTCGCGGTAACTCTCCTTGGTATGGTGCTGATTATCTTCACCAATGATTTCGCAACCATGTCCATTTCTACGGACAACGTCAAGAGTGCTGCAAGTCCAAGAAAATGGAGCATGGGGAATATTACGCTTGCTGCCGGACTTGTCGGCCTGCTTTTTGTAGTGCAGGGGCTGTTTGTCATTTATGCTGCCATTTACTATTTCGATGCCACGCTTGCGGTTGTCCAGGGCATGGTGGTCCTGAACCTCATCATAAACAGCCAGTTCAGGATCCTTGTTGTAAGGGAAAGAGGGCGATTCTGGTCATCCCTTCCAGGCTGGGAGCTGCTGCTGACCGTGATAATTGTAATTGTGAGCTTTTCCATGATAGGGATTGTCGGGGCGACACTCCTCCCCATCATGACTGTAGGAGAAGTGATCTTTATCCTGATCTTCGGCGCAGTTTTCACCATAGCCTCGGACTTTGTCAAATCGCCGCTCTTCAAATATCTGGGACTTGGCTCAGCAGGAAGCCGCAAGTCACTACAGGTAAAAGCCAACTGATCAGGTCTTGTGACAATTACAATGTGCAGCAAAGATCACAATTCTTTTCTATAACTCTGCTACTGCAATATTTAAAACTGTCCGAAAGACAGATTTTGGGATTCTCTGCCTCGATTTATGGCGAAGTAAAATGAATCACGAAACAATAAAGCAGCGAAGTATGCAGGAAAGGGGACTCTTTGAAGTTGTTTTGATCGGTGGAGGAATTTCTGGCGTTGCGTCCTCATATTACATAGAACAGCTTGCCTCTTCCAAGAATATCCCGGTGCACCTGACGCTCATCGAAACCTCCGAAAGGCTTGGAGGTAAAATAGCAACTGAGAGGCTGGGCAGGGTGATTATCGAAGGAGGTCCGGATTCCTTTTTCACGCAGAAGCCGTTTGCACTTGATCTGTGCAGGGAGATTGGCCTCTCCGGCGAATTGGAAGAGGCTGATCCCGCAACCCGGGGAACTTACATACTGGATGATGGAAAACCAGTAAAGTTGCCGGAGGGGACTGAAACGGGCATGCCTTCAAAGATCAGGCCTTTCATGTCAACAGAACTGATCTCCTTCGCAGGAAAGATTAGGGCGATGTTCGATTTCGTGGCCCCCAGAAAAA
>JAJYPW010000063.1 GCA_021795055.1 Thermoplasmata archaeon | reverse complement strand
ATGAGACCGTATAGGCTTTGGTCACAGAGTAAGTGTGGACATCGTTTCCACTGCCCGGATAATCCAAGGCGAACAGGCTCTGATTCCAGGAGCTGAAAGCCAGACTTGTGCTCCCGGTGAATGCATAAACCGATGCCAGAACGGACCCATTGACCGGTGAAAGCACTGTGATATTGCCAGTATAAGGATTGAAATTGCTATCAGTGCTGAGGTATATGTAGCCATTCAGGGGATCCGTGAAACCAGAGAATATCTGGCCTTTCACGTCAGGTCCAGGCATGTAGGCAAAATTCCTTCCACTGAAAAGAAGAGTGGTGTTATTGACCTCATTGCTGACCATGTAATCACCTGATGAACCGTATGGATACAGCAGAGATGGATAATAATTGGTAGGCGCAGGATAGTAATTTTCAGATCCTGTTGAGAGATTCAGCACATCGATGCCGGTGCCGTTCGCTACCAGCATGTTCTGATCAAAGATGGTCGGCGATAGAACAACAGGATATCCCTGAACGAAAAACTGGGGACCCAGGCTCGTAAAATCATGTTCACCGACTATAGTTCCTGAGGGTTGAAGCGTGAAGACCGTGCCGTTGCTGCTGTTTGTGTCATTGTATCCAAACGCATATATCAGGTCAGACTGTGGAGACTGGGCAATATTGAATGCTGAGTTCCTGAGATCAGCAAGGGTCACATTTTTGATTATCGACATTGATTTGGCGTTAATTATTGTAAGGTTTCCGGTGCCGGCGTTGCTGACATAGAGATATCCGTTTGCAGGATCGTAATAGTCGAACATCGGTGTCGATGAGGGCCCGAGGGTTATATTTGAGAGATAGCCCCCAGTGGTTATGTTGTATGCAAGGATTAGGCCCTGGGTGCTCGCGACACTGAAGAGAACGTTGGTCCTGTTGTCTATGGCAGTGGATGTGATTAAACTGCCCCCTGCCGCCTGATCATTGTATCCTCCGAACTGTTCCCTCAGAGACGGGTTCAGGGATGTGAGAGGTCTTACGAAAGATGCATTCGAGGGAGATTCGTAAAATATAACAGGAACGTATGATGTCTGACCGCTTACATGAAAGTACATTATGTCGGGCAACGGGATATATCCGCTTGGCGTCGTGTTGAATATCGCCTCGTAAGTGCCATTCATGAGCGAGATGTTATTGTAGGCTGTCGTGCTGTAAAACGTCTCGTTACTGACGGATTCGCCATAGATTTCGACAGACCATTCCAGTCCCACGGGTATGCCCGATTCCCTGAAGTTTATTACATATTTGGCAGGCACGAATGACACGTTGATCGTTATGGATGCCCCGTTCACGGTGAAGTTCCCAGTGGTGTTGGCGGGCTTGTAGTCAGGATCACCGGAGGATGTGGTGAAGTTGTAGTGACCGTTGGGAAGGGATATGTTTGTGTACGCTGTCGGGCTAAGTCCCCCATTATTCGCGAAGCCTTCCAGGTTTAGGATGTTCGTTTCCCAAAGGGTCCCCGTGGGCAGGCCACTCTCATGGAATTCCACCTTATAAGACTGGAAAGTAAAAGGCAGATTTATTCCGCTTGCAGTGGAATTGAACTCGAATACGTATCTGAAATTGTTGAAGGTCGGAAAATCATTTGACTGAAAACCGAGCGTGACGTTGAGCATCTGACTGGCGGCTATATTGTAAGGCAAACTTGACGAATTCTGAAATACGTTGTCCACCGTTCCAGTTGTGTATGAATCGTTTATGAAGCCCACGCCGAAGGTGTGGTTGTTGTTCATGTCAATCGAATGGGAATAGTTGTACTGGAAGGGTCCGATTCCATTGTAAAAGGTGAGGCCAGGGCCATTTGTCTGGTTTTCTGCCCAGCCGGAGGTTACAACCGGTGCTGTCGAATCGATTCCGTCATTACCGAAACCCACTCCGCCCAGATCATAGGAAGTGCTCCCGGTGGTGGATGGTGAGTGCATCACGCCGTATGCCTCTGCATATCCCGGATGTGCATACTGAACCCTGGAAGTTATGTAGGAATTGCCGGCTGTAAAGGTGATGCCGTTATCCACGACGTAGTTGGAATTCAGGGGAATCCATTTTGACGTGTTCAGCTTTGCTCCCGCAAAATTGTCATAGAGATTGAAGATGTGAGATCCGTCGTCATAAAGTCCATAATCGTTTGTCAATTGCGGGGCTTCACCTATGGAATAATTGTTCAGGATGTTGTTCCCCACCATTGCCGCATCCATGAATATTTCCAGCTCACCATGGGCCGGGATGGAACTGTTTATCCTCAACCAGTACGATGTGTTGGAATCTTTATAGCTGTTTCCGGACTGAAGCCATGAAGGGACCACATTTCCACCAAGAATTGTGAAGAAAACGTTTGAAAGATTGGCATTTTCAAATGCAGCGTACTGCGAACTGTTGACCACGATGTGCTCGTCAAAGTTTGGTGGAGTGGGCGTGGTAAGATTGTTTATAATGAAAAAATCCGCCAACTGGCCATAGGGAAAGTTCACAAAGGTAGGGTTATTTTGCGATACCTTTCCACTGGAGTGGGAGGATATTACGCTGGCGCCGGCAAAAAGCATGGTTGTGCATATTACTATTGCTATAATCTGATTATAACTTTTAAACACAACTATATACAAATTGTAAATATAAATATCTTTTGATCAGCTCATGCATGCCCTCTTGCTGGTGCAGGCTGATGAAAACAGAACAGTTTTCATGTCCTTTACAGTCAGTTCCCAGACTTATTGAGCCGAAATCTGCAGAAGCTGATATCCCAAAAGATGCATTTCTTCAGTGAAGACCATTCTAACATGGAATCATAGAAGATCAGAAATTTACCCGGACTCTCCATCCGTCCTTCTCCTGCATTGCATCTGCCGTGATGCCTCTCCTGCGTATATCCTCGACGGCCTTTTCTGCGGATATCTGGTCTCGGAATTGCATGAATATGCAGTCAAGGCCGAATTCAGGCATCAATTGCTGTGTAGAGATGAAGTCCTTTATTTTGTCGACGGTATCGAGAAAGGTCTGCCTGTCTGTTCTCAGGATTCCCCTGTCTATCCGGGAAAGCCCGAGGGATACAACGCCGTCATACGTCGCCTTGAGAACCTTCCTGCTCTTCAGCGTAACCGTCGATGGCTTCACACCGTAAACCACCAGAACGATGCCGACTATGACCACTGAAACCGGAACGTAGAATATTGCATGCCTCAGCAGAAGCAGGTAACCGATGAGAACAAGAAAAATTCCGGGGAGAACCTTGATGGGATTCATTTAATGGAATCCACAATTGAAACAATCTTTATTATATTTGCCAATTGAAAATCACACTTCCGACAGATAGCGTGATACCCGACTGGTTGATTGTGATAGGTATGAATGGGTTTTATGGTATGAAATCAGTCATCAAGTTCCTGAAAAATCTGCACACCAAACATTTCCTTCAGCCTGGAATTGGAGAATAATGAGAGTGCGTCAAACAGATCGCCGTACGTTTCACCTTCCGGGTCGCTTTCTATAGTTTTCAGAATACAGTGCTTCATTGATTCCACTTCCCCGTTTACCGTGTCGACTATCCCGCTCTTGATGATTTCCTCGAACCAGTCAATGAAGTCTGCGCTGGACTTTGCGATTTCTGCAGGATCCGAATTTTCATCCTCTTCCTTTGATTTGATCATCTGAACGTATTTGTTTTCAACCTGTTTTATTAAGTTAGCACAATCCATGTAACCAATCCAACTTCTGGGCAAACTATCTGAATACCGTATTAATTTTTTGTGGTATGTCCGCAGAAAAAAATTGAAAACCGATATACAATTCCATTTGCTTGCGGGGATGCTCTATCAAGCCCTTGTACCTGTTGAGACTGTGGGTTTTTTTGAAAATCTCTCGATGTCCAGATCAACGTTTGGCGCAAAGAGTATTGCAGAGATGTTATCCGTTCCGTCCATGTCATTTGCGAGATTCAGCATCTGGTTGACCTTCTCCTGGCATGGTGCCCTCATCTGGATGATGTTCTCCAGGACCCTGTGAAGCGGTTCCCACAGGCCGTCGCAGCAAAGAAGTATATGATCACCTGAAAATATTCGCCACACATAGATATCCGGCGATATCCCCTTCTGGAATCCCAGCCCAAGGCTTATCTCGTTCCTCCTGGGGTGGAATGTGGCCTCGTCTTCCGTTATGACGCCGGATTCCACGAGTTCCTGCACATATGAATGATCCCTGGTCTTCTGGATCGTGTATCCGGGATTTATCACATAGGTCCTGCTGTCGCCGACGTTTGCGATAACTGCCCAACCGTCCCTGTAAAATACTGCTGTCACAGTTGTGCCCATCTCTGAATAATGATTGGATGCCTTGAACTGGATGATGTTGCTGTTGCCCTCCTCTATTGCCTCCTTCATTATCTTTATGGCATTATCGACATCGGATCGCAGGATCTCGTTTCCCCTGGCCTTGAATGCATCCACAGCTATCTTGCTTGCAATCTCTCCCTTCTCGCCGCCGCCCATGCCGTCTGCAAGAACGAAGATGCCTGATTCGTCGTATCTGTCTGCATTCTGTCCGCTGTAAACCTGAAAATAGATTGAATCCTCGTCCTTTTCCCTGACCTTGCCCCTTATGCTACCAGATCCAACATCCACTCAAATCACCATACTCAGAATATCTTGTGAAACGCAAATGTGCCGCCCTTCATCTCCTGCCTGAAGTAGTAAATGGTATCCATTTCAAGGTTCTGCCTGACAGTCTTCTCAGGCATGATCCCGATCTTTTTTGCGAAGGAGAGCCTTCCCCTGGCAGTCACCATTGAATAATAGCCCGTCTGCTGATCGTAGCTTATGGTACCTATCTGGGTTTCCTCTTCCTTCTCCGTATCATATATCCTTATGTTCTTCACGTCTAGATAAACGTTGAATATCCTGTTCGCCGTGACCTTTGGCGAGAACATCAGTGAATATCTCTCATTCCTGATCATGTGGTGTATCTGCCCCATATCGGTTACGATGAATTCCCCCTTCCATCCGTTGATGGCTGCAATCATTTCGAACGCGGACTGGAACCTGTCATCAGGATTGAAGGAAAGACTCTTCTGGATCACGAAATATGTCTCCGGAGTCACCTTTCCCTTTATTTCTGATTCAAGGAAATCCCTGTTGATGTAGGAGTGTCCGTACTTGGATTTCATCACGTCCTCGTCCAGAAATTTCCCGGTGAGCATAGAGCACATCAGTGCGCCCACCGAATATGTGTCATATGATGCGGATATCCTGATCTTGGTCTTGGAATCAAGTTCCGGAGGATGGTAGCATGGAACCCCAATCCTCTGGCTGTGGGAGAAGAATGAGGTCGATCGACGTTCCGTGAGCGTTTTCGATGTTCCGAAATCGATAATTTTCGGACCCGCCCTGGAAAGAACTATGTTTCCCGGATTCAGATCGCGGTGATACACCTCATGCAGATGAAGGTAGTTCAGCGAATAGAGAAGATTGAGGGCGATGGCTACTGTATCCTCCTCCGTCATGACCTTCCCGACCTTGTTTTCGCTCCCCAGCTGGGAACTCAGGTTTTTCCCGTCCGCGAATTCCTCCACAAGATAATGCTCCGACTCCTCCTTGAAATAATCGAGGTACTGTACAATACCGGGATGATTCAGCTGTGATAGTATCCTGCTCTCCATGTAAAGCTGTCTTATTGAATCGGCGAGAAATTCCCTCTTCTCCTTCTCTGATTTGGATTCCTCGTCATAGACACGGGGAATCTTG
>JAJYPW010000062.1 GCA_021795055.1 Thermoplasmata archaeon | reverse complement strand
AAGACCCCTTTATTCCCCTGTACACGGGCTGCTTCATCTTGGATGATGCGGGAAGGTTGATCCAAAGCTGAAAACCGGCTACATTATCCTTCACTCCCGAGGATCGAAGTAAAGCTTCCTTATCGGTGGGCTCAAGTGGCTGTGGCATTTCCTGATGGTAAATACCACTTCCTGCAGTCATCCACTGTATATCTCCGGGATAGATAACCCCTTTATTGCCGGTGCTGTCCTCATGGACAACCTTTCCATCAGCCAGATAGGTCACTGTCTCGATTCCGCGATGGGGATGCCAGGGAAAACCTGCTATATAATCAGACCTGTTGGCAGATCCAAAATGATCCAGCAGCAGGAAGGGATCGGTCAGTGTTGTTGTCGATGGACCGCCGAACATTCTTCTCAATTTAACCCCGGCACCGTCTGAAGTTTCATGGCCCGGGGTTTCCGCAAGTGGCACTTTATAGGAATTTCTTTCTGACAGGTAAAATCACTTCGTAATTTAAACTATGTATTTCGGCTTAATTAACATTCACAACTCAATGATCGGATATATCCTTACCTCTGTCGTCAGGCAAATCATTTTACCGGATTTCTGGTGCCCGTGATTCCATTCATCAGTGATCTAAATTCCCGTGAGGAAAATATGCCGGTGTTACTACTCCGGAAAACGTCATGGATTCCCGCGGCCGACCAGCATCGGTGCATGTGATTTTCTGAATTTTTCCAGTTTAGGGGCAATTACAAACATGCAGTACGGGGAATCTGGATTATTCCTGAAATAATCTTTGTGGTATTCCTCTGAAGGATAAAAATTCGAGAATTTCTCAACCTTCGTCACAACGGGCTTCCTGAAACGTTTCTCATCTTCAAGTTTCTTAATGGCGTCCCTTGCAATGGATTCCTGCCTGCTATCCATGTAGAATATTGCAGATCTGTACTGGGTTCCGACGTCATTGCCCTGTCTGTTCAGGGATGTCGGATCATGGGTTGAAAAGAATATCTCTAGAATATCACCGTAGGAAATCATGGAGGTATCATATGTCACCTTTACAGATTCTGCGTGGCCTGTGTTTCCCGTGCATACCTCTTCATAGGACGGGTTGTCAACAGTACCGCCGGAATAACCGGACTCAACCTTGATGACGCCTCTTATCTCACTGAAAACTGCCTCCATGCACCAGAAGCAGCCACCCGCAAGTACAGCTACCTCGGAACCCTTATTCTCCATTCTTATCGCCGTCCGGAACAAAGTCCAGTGAGATTGAGTTGACGCAATGCCGCGTATCCTTTGGTGTAAAACCTTCCCCTTCAAACACATGGCCCAGGTGCGCTCCGCAATTAGAGCACACAATTTCAGTTCTGACGCCATCTCGGTCAGGCATTCTTCTCACAGCACCAGGGATCTCCTGGTCAAAACTCGGCCATCCGCAGCTGGCGTCGAACTTGCTGTCGGATCTGTAAAGCGGACTACCACACCGCCTGCAGACGTAAACGCCCTTCTCATAATGATTTTCGTATTTGCCGGAGAAGGGGGGCTCAGTACCCCTGTATAATATAACACGTTCCTCTTCTTTGGAGAGCTGCCTGTATTCCATTGTTTAATATGTTTTCTCGCTATTTAAATCTCAATAAAAAAAGCTTTGACCTGATAGTTCATCTAAATTCCAGGAGTTTGAGGAAGAGACTTGATTTCAGTATGATCCTCTCAGCCTGGAACCGGCAAGACTGAATGTCATCGTTATGATTGAATCGGCTGCGTGAGACACACTGAACAGTCCCATGAAACCGTGAATCATTCCCTTCGCCCTGATGGACGTGACAGGAACACCGGCAGAATAAAGCCTGGAGACGTACGTCTCCCCCTGGTCCCTCAGCGGGTCATATTCGGCGGTTACCACAAGCGCTTCCGGAAGTCCTTCCAGATGTTCATGAAGAACAGGGGCAAAATATGGATCAAGGGCCTCGTTTCTGGAATTCAGGTAACTGTCGCCAATCCATTTCAGTTCATCCTGAGTGAGAAAATATCCCTCGCTGAATTCCCGCATCGACTCTGAGAAAAAGTCAGGACCTGTCAATGGATAGAAAAGCACCTGCATCAACGGCAATGGGTAACCATTATCCTTGAGTTTCAGGCAGGCGGAGGCAGCAATATTTCCTCCCGAACTGTCCCCTGCAAGTATTATTTTTTCCCTATCTATGCCCAGTCTGTCCGCGTTGTGGTATGCCCACAGAAAGGAGTTAAAACCGTCATTCACTGCAGCAGGGAACTTATTCTCAGGGGCAAGCCTGTACCCGACCGATAGAACCTTTGATCCCGATACATTTGCAATTCTCCTGCAGAGCGGATCGGAGGTTTCTATTCCGCCCCAGATAAAGGCTCCTCCATGGAAATAAATGATCAGGCCCTTGCCGGCATTTGCAGGAGCATAAAGCCTGCATGGAATTATCGATTTATCGCTTTCGAAAGACAGGTCCTCAACGTGATGCACCGTATCGCTTTCCTGGGAAACATGGCTGCTGTTCATTGTATTCCTCAGGTCATCGATGGTTGTATCATACAACTTTGGAAAATTCAAAGTGCGATACATTTCCAGTATATTCTTCATCGTAGGATCAAGTGTCATGCAGAGCTCATATTCCCTTCACTGAAAAAATTTTGGTTTTGTTTTCCAGTAATCTTCAACAATAATTCAGCAATCATCCGCCATGCTTGAAGTCAGGGTAAAGGAGCATTCCCCCGTCAACAACAAGAGTGGTGCCTGTTATGTATCCGGCTAGGTCGCTCACAAGGAAGGACACCGCATTTGCAATATCATCCGGGCTGCCCATTTTCTCCATGGCTATCTTCCTGTTCAGATCTGCCAGGGTGTCAGGATTACCCCATACAGACCTGTTTATCGGAGTCTTTATGGCTCCTGGAGCAACGGAAAGTACCCTGATGCCATCATCGGCGGTTTCCTGAGCGAGGGTTTTTGTAAACATGGACAGACCTGCCTTAGCGCTCGCGTAGGCTGTATAACCTGTCCACGGTATAAATTCATGCACTGAAGTTATGTTCAAAATAACTCCCTTATGGTTTTTCCTCATCCTCTTCACGGCTTCCCTGGAGCAGTAATAAGGCCCGACAAGATTCACCGCAATAACCTTTTCCCAGTTATCGGGATCGTCATCGCCGCAGAGAGCGCGTATACCGTCTATTCCTGCATTATTCACCAGTATATCCACGCTTCCAAGTTCCCTGTCTATGCTGGCAAAGAGGTTTTCCACCTCTGATCGGTTGGAGACGTCCGCGCCAAAAGCCATGGCTTTACCTCCTGCTGAGATAATTCTTGCCACCAGGTCGTCCGCCTCACTCTTCTCCTTTCTGTAATGAACAGCAACAGTGGCGCCGGCCAGACCAATCTTAAGTGCTATGGCACTTCCAAGACCGGAACTTGAACCGGTCACAAGGGCCACATGACCTTTCAGATTGATAACTGGCATGCTGCCTACACCGGTTTTTTCATTTTCAGTACTCGTTTGAGATCACCCTGATCTCATTGGATCAACTATCTTAAATCTATTGGCATACCGGCTGTCGAGAAATGCAGTTGAACGTAAAGGATTATACGGGATTTTCCGTATAAAGAGCTGAGGGCATTCACCACATTTTTCTACCTTATCCTGCGCAATTCTATATATCGGTAATATGGATCACAATTTCATGACGCACAGATACAGGGGTAATGAGATCTTCGTGATAGCCCACAGGGGAGGAGGAGATCTGTTCAGGGAAAACACCTTGTCCGCCTTCACGGGGGTTGAGGCACTTGGGGTGGATGCAGTTGAATGTGATGTTCAGGTCATGAAAGATGGAAATCTGGCGGTCATACACGATCCTGATCTGAAGAGAACAGCAGGAATGAACCTCAGGGTCAGGGATCTTGACACGGTCAGTATCAAGAAGGTGAGGCTGGAGGGAGGAGATAAGATTCCAATGCTGGAAGAGGTGCTTGATGCAATAAAAATTCCTGTGGTGATCGAATTGAAATCCATGGAAACCGTCAACTCCATCATAAAACTGTTTGACAGAAGACCGGATTTCCTCAACAGAAGTGTTCTCATATCATTCTTTCACGATGCTCTCCTCATTATGAAGCAGAAATTTCCCGACGTTGCAGGTGGTGCACTGATTGCAGGTTTTCCCGTGGATCCTGTGTCAATGGTGAAACAGTGCGGATGCGATACCATTGCCATAAATTACGAAGGTCTGACAGCATCCTACGTCGAGAGATGCCATAAAGGTGGACTGAGGGTGAGCGTATGGGCTCCGAACGATGCTGCGGGGATCATGGGTTCATTGAATGCCGGAGTGGATGCCATAGGCTCGGATCGCCCTGACCTTGTGATTGACCTGATCAATTCTGATCAGCGGATCTAGGTCTTGTTCAGTTCCTCAAGAGATTTCCCTGCAGTTTCCTTTCCAAGCCACAGAGTCACCAGAAGGCCCACTGCGGAGATGACAGCAAGGAAAATCATGCCTGTACTGATTCCGTAGGCGCCGGACACAAAGGCAAAGACGAATATGCCGAATAGAGCACCGACCCTGCTTATTGTGGTTCCAAATCCCTGGGCGGTGGATCTTATCTCTGTGGGATAGAGTTCCTGCGGATACACGGAGTTGGTGATACCCGGTCCAAGTTCCTGGCTGATCTCAAAGACGACAAAGAGCAGCACAATATATATTATGTCAGGATAATAATCGAAAAGGACGGCAGCAAGTATGAGCGTGACAACCATGCCTGTGAAACCTATCATTGTCAGGTTTTTTCTTCCCGCGGTGTCGATAAACAGGATCGCAATCACTGCACCAATAATTGCAAGCAGCGCAATGATTGTGGCATATCCGGATGCAGCGTCGGATGATATTCCAAGATCGTGAAGAATTGACGGGCCGTCCAGGGCTATCACGTAAGTGACCGCATCCAGTGCAAACCAGAAAACGGATATGAAGGCAGTGGCGGCTATGTATTTCTTCCTGAAGAGATCACCGATCCTTGTCCTGCTGTACGTAACCGGTGCCTCCACGTGCGCACTGCTATCGATCTCTCTCATGGAGGCATTGGCCTTCGCATTCTCTCCATGCGAGAGAAGCCACCTTGGAGATTCCGGCACGTCACGCCTCAGCAGGAGAACAATTGCCGCCGGTATGACTCCAATAAGGAACATGTAACGCCAGGATACGTTTCCCAGGGGTATGAGAACCGTGCCTATGCCGTAGGAAGCGAAAGCCCCTATGAACCAGGCTGCGCCAGAAAAACTCAGCAGTTTCCCCCGGTGCTTCACCGGTGAGAATTCAGCTATTATGGTTGGAGTTATGGCGTAGTCTGCTCCTATGGCAACGCCCAGAAGGAGCCTGTAAAGAAGAAGCTGAAGATAATCTGTGGCTATTGCAGAGAGCACGGCAAAAAGTATAAAAAAAGCCATGTCCCAGAGATACACATATCTTCTCCCCTTGAGATCCGTAATGTAGCCAATGAGGACGCCTCCAAATATCATGCCCAGAATTGTGGAGCCGAGCAGAAGCGTGATTTCCGTCGAAGTGAGGGAAAACTGCGGCTGCAGTATGAGAATGGCCACCGATATTATGGATATGTCGTATCCGTCAAGAAAACTCCCTCCGGAAGAAAGGGCTGTGATCCTCAGGTGAACTTTCTTTAACCTGCTTTCATCCAATGCATCGAACACAAATCTTCATGGTGAGGAATGTATAATATTATCGGTATATATTTTTCGTAAAGTATATAGTCAGCGATCGATCTTTGGCGATAG
>JAJYPW010000061.1 GCA_021795055.1 Thermoplasmata archaeon | reverse complement strand
AGGAATTCACCTGGAGGATCAGTTGCTTCCCAAGAAATGCGGCCACCTTTCGGGTAAGGAACTCGTTCCAAGGGAGGAAATGGCTTCCAAGATAAGGGCTGCCGTAAGGTCAAGACGCAACGATGATTTCATGATAATCGCCAGGACAGACTCAATTGCTGTCGAGGGGATCGACTCAGCAATCGAAAGGGCAAACCTCTATGCTGAAGAAGGCGCTGATGCAGTTTTTCCAGAAGCCCCGGAATCAGTGGAAGACTTCAAAAAGCTGGCCAGGAACATAAAAGTTCCCCTCCTCGCCAACATGACGGAATTCGGCAAATCGCCCCTCCTTTCCGCCGATGAACTTGGAGAAATTGGATTCAGAATCGTGATATATCCCCTGACTGGTTTTCGCGCGGCCCTGAGCACACTCGAAAAGGTATATCGAGCTCTCGCGACAACCGGAACGCAGCGCGGCTTTATTGATTCCCTCATGACCCGTGAGGAATATTACAGGCTCATAGGATATTATCAATATGAGGAAGATGATAGGGAATACAGTTACAAAAAAGGAGGATCGTGATGGTTGATCTCGCACCTAAGGGACTTGAGGGCGTTTACGTAGATACCACGGAAATTGCTACGACGGACAAAACCGGAAACCTGGTTTACAGGGGGTACAGGGTAATAGATCTTGCTGAAAAGACGAGTTTTGAGAACATCGCTTATCTTGTTGTCTATGGCAGCATGCCTGATGCAGAGAAATCCAGGGGTTTCTCGCGCTTTCTGCGGGAAAATGCGCAGGTATCAGAGGAGTCCAGGAAGATTGCGGAAGTCCTGAGAGGCAGGCCGGTAATTGACGTTTTGAGGACAGTGGTGTCTTCCCTTAAATCGGAAGGGATGAACACTGATGCCCTGCTCTCTATTGCAGCGAAATTTCCAGAGATAATTCACAGTGCCGCAAACCGTTCGCCTGCTGGCAGCAAACTCCCGGAGGCGTATCCGGATCGATTCTATTATCTTCTCACCGGGAAAGAAGACAGGAATAAATCAAGGCTGCTCGAAAAGATATTGATTATGTACATGGAACACGAATTCAATGCCTCCACCTTTGCCCTGCGGGTGACTGCGTCCACGATGGCCGATCCTGTCTGCGCATTCACGACTGCACTTGCCACCCTTAAGGGGCCATTGCATGGAGGTGCCAACTCTGCAGTTCTAAAGTTTCTTCTTGATATCAAGAACCGGGACGAAGTGAAGAAATACGTGGACAGCGCCCTGGAGAAGAAGGAAAAGATTATGGGGTTTGGGCACAGGGTGTACAAGGACAAGGATCCGAGGGCACAGTACATCAAGAAAATTCTGCTGGAAAATTTCCGGGACAATCCTGCGGTGCAGAACGCGGTGTACATGGAAGAATACATCTGGAGCAGGAAAGCACTGGCAGCAAATGTTGACTTCTATGGGGCGCTTTACATGTATCTTCTTGGGATAGAGGAGAAATTCTACCTGCCTATTTTTGCCGCCGCTAGGTCCTTCGGATGGGTTGCCCATTATTCTGAGCAGATATCCAACAACAAGCTGATCAGGCCGCTAGCCCATTACGTGGGAAAGACGGATCTAACGCTGCACTAGGTTTAATGCAATGTCCAGATAAACACAAAAAATAGCTTATTTCTTCGAAAATTAATTTCATAAAATCATTAAAGGAGGTTTATCTCGATCCTTTCACTTTTCCTGTTGAAAGCGTTGAAGTTTGTGATCCCATACGGATATCCTACAATGATGTGAAGCGCACCAGTATTGGAGAACATCTGCCTGTCCGCTTCGGACGGTAAGCAGACGCCTGACGGATGGGAATGTATGCTGCCGACAATTGAAAAGTCAATTGGCTTGTTCCACATCTGGAAAATAGTGTGGCGATCTCCGAAGATCGTCCCGGGAAGCACTGCGATTTCATAGACTATCTCATTCTCTGCCTTCAGGAACGCACCAAACTCGTTGGGATGGGTGTCTTTCGACGCCTCCATCACCATCTGCAGTACCTTCTTCCTAATCGACCACATTCTTGATCAGCTTGTCCCTCATCCTCTCAAAGAACGTCCTGCCTACGTTTACAAATTCTGCCTTGTTTTCGGAGAGCGATATCCTTATGTCGTCGGCCTGTGAGACTTTAACATTCTCCTGGCCATCAAGCACCAGGATGCAATCCTGGTCCTTTCCCAAAATCCTGACGTTGATCTCCTGGTCTGGTGGGATCACGATTGACCTTGATCCGGATATGAACGGGGCGAGATAGGTAATGACGGCAGCATCCAGGGTTGGGTATATGATCGGCCCGCCGGCACTGAATGAATAGGAAGTCGAACCAACCGGAGTGGCAACTATCACCCCGTCTGCAGCAACCAGATCTATGAAGTTGTCGCTGGTGTAAATCCCGAATCTCCTGATTTTTGCGATCCGGTCAGAATGTATCAGTACCTCGTTGGTGCAGTCCATCTGCCTCACTCCGTTGAGGGTCACCTTCAGTTTTATGCTCTTCTCGATTCTGTACTCCTTCCTTTCAAGTTTGTATATGGTGTTTTCAACCTTGCCCAGTTCCACTTCCGACAGAAAGCCAAGCCCGCCCATATTGATGCCCAGAACAGGGCCATGTGCTCTCTGGAGAGTTCGCAGCACCGTGCCGTCGCCCCCTATTGTCATAATTATGTCAGCCTTCACGCTGTCAAGAGGCACTCCCTTCCTTCCAATAAACCGGGCGACTTCGTCTTCGAAAATGAGGTTCCAGTCAGCAGGAACTATATCCAGTATCCTCCTGACGATTGAAGCGCATCTTGGGCAATCTCGCCTTATGACAAAGGCTACATCCAGGATTATCACCCCGCACTAATCTGGGGCAACAAGGCTGTCAAGCATTATATTGAGCCGCTGGGGCAACCTTTTCAAGGCGTATTCGAGGACATCCATTGCCTTAAGCGAGCCATCCGTTTCAAACTTGAACACAAAGTTGGTGCTGTCATCCCTTATCCCTACGCCAGGCGCTTCGAACAACTGGGAAATACCCTTAACGCCAAAATCATCAGTGAAGGTGATTTCTTTGTCGTTTTCCTTAAGAACTGACTTGGGATAGGACTTTTTATACTTGTCCCATTCTCCGAACTGTTTTTTGCTAATAATAAACTCACGGTGATACTTATGCGAGACCCCACTGGTGGCCTGCCATTTGCTGTGCGTGGAACCTCTTCCCATGATGGCCTCGGCACTCACGAGCAAAGCCTGTTTTGGGCCAAGCTTGAC
The DNA here is from genome assembly GCA_021795055.1 of Thermoplasmata archaeon. Taxonomy (GTDB): domain Archaea; phylum Thermoplasmatota; class Thermoplasmata; order Thermoplasmatales; family Thermoplasmataceae; genus JACWAH01. The sequence continues at coordinate 2,579 of JAJYPW010000061.1, read as the reverse complement.
TATGGGTATGTTGGGATCGGCCACGGCAGCATCAGGATTACTTACTGCCTGGATATCAGAAGAATAAACTACGCATGGCCCAAGCTTATTGATTGAATAGGTTGCAGTGCACAATGCGCAACCCTGTCCGTTGCATGAGCACTCCTCTCTGAAATTCATCTTCAGATCGGTTCTTATGGGTACCATGGCGATTCTCTGTGCCACGACCTCATCAAAAAGTGGTAGTGAAGAGTCATATTGGTGGTTCTGCATGTCCCTGATCTGCCCATGGTGAATGATCACCTTTTCGACAGCGAGTTTTGGAATGTCGGATATGAGGGTTCTCCTTATCGAATTAGCTATAGATGGTGTAATATCAGATATGCTGAACCGTGCGAAATTATCCCTAAGCTCAAGTATCTTGAGTTCCATCAGACTCTCCTTCCCCTCTTTCCGCCTTTCTTCTTTGTTCCATCATGGGGGTTCGGAGTGACTTCCTCTATCCTGAGAATCTTAAACCCTGCCCTGGAAAGCGCCCTGATTGCGGACTGCGCTCCGGGTCCCGGGATTCTTGATTTGTTTCCGCCTGGTGCCCTAACCCTGATGATCAGATCGGTGATCTCCTTTTCCTTGAGCGATTCACTCACGAGATCAGCTGCCTTCATTGCCGCATATGGGCTTGACTCATCCCTGTCATTCTTTACGACCATGCCGCCGGAGGCCTTGGCCAGGGTTTCAGCGCCGGTTGAATCCGTGACTAATATTATGGTATTGTTCTGCGAGGCAAAAATATGGGCAACCCCTACTCTGGTCATTATTGTCCCTCCTTCTTGATCTCGGATCCTGTGTCTTCAGTGGGCGCAGGAACTGCATTTCCTCCCGCTACAGGACCCTCTTCCCTGCCTTGATTCTCTTCAAAGGACATGCGCAACGGGTGATCCGGATCAGCAATGGGCGATCTGCCGAAATACTGAACTGATTCCTCGTTTGAACCCTCGACGAGAACTCCGGGAATGTTGACCCTCCTCCCGTTGAGGGTAATGTGTCCATGAGTGATGAGTTGCCTCGCCTGTTTTACAGTTCTGGCCAAACTCTTCTTGTGAACTATTGTCTGGAGTCTCCTGTCCAGGACACTTTCTATGGGCAGGGAAAGGACATCATCAAGGGTCGCCTCGTTGCCAAGGATTTTGTACCTGTTGAGTCTGTTTATCAACTTCTGGAAAACATCCCTTGCATTTGGATCACTTACCCTCATCTTTGCCTGAAGATTTCTTGCCTGTGTTCTGAAGGAGGCAAGCGTTGCCTGGGACTTCCATAGTTCCCGCTTGTTCTTTAAGCCGTATTTTGTTACCAGTTCGTTTTCCGCATCTATCCTGGTCTTATCCCATGGATGCCTGGGTGCTGAGTACGTTTTTCTCCTAAATTTTGGATCGCCCATGAAATCACTCCTTCTTTTCCGGCTGCGCCAGCCCCTCTTTCTTCTTTATGACTCCGACCGCAAGACCTTTCCTGCCGTTTGACCTGGTTCTCTGTCCTCTCACCTTATGACCGGTCTCATGTCTTATACCCTTGTAGGAACGGGTCTTCCTCATATAATTGATGTCATCCTGAAGCTGTACGTCAAGATCATTGGACACTAGGTTAAAATTCTTGCCTGAAACGGTCTCGTTTCTGTGGTTAAGCAGCCATGCAGGGATGCCAGCGTATTCCTTCGATTCTATGTAGCTTTTAAGTTTCTCAATATCTGCTTCCCCGAGGCTCCCTATTTTCACGGTAGGGGAAATTCCTATTTTCTTCGGGATAATTTCAGCGAGTCGCATGCCGACTCCCTTGAGTTCTGAAAGTGCAAGTTTGACCGGTTTTTCTCCATCCAGGTCCCTGTTGGCGATTCTCACGATATAGAGTAGATTTTCATCCGCCTTTGGCTTTACCTTTGCAGGCTTAGCCTCTTTTTCGCCCTTTTTCTCCCCTTTTCCCTTTGGGCTCTTTGCCTGGGCATCCTGACCTTCTTCCTTCTTAACCTTGGTCTTCTTTGGCTCTTTGGATACTTTCTGGGGTTTTACCTCTGCTTCGGGATTCTCTTTCACAACTTTTTCAGCTTCTGCCCCCTTGGGAATCTCTTCTTTTTTTGCCATAGTTATCTTACCTTGAAATGGTAACGGTTTATCGGAATTATGAACTCCTTAAAAGCTTATTCTATTGAAAAAAGCCCTAAGAATTAGCCCTTGCGTAACCCGATGCTTCTTGTTAGGAATCCATCATCTAAAGAGTGTGAAATTCACATGATCACCCTTGACGTCAAACAACCCAATTCTTGCGCCGGAATCAATCCAGCCATATGCATAGTTGATGGCTGAAATGCACTTCACCAGTTCTTTCCTTTCGTAGAAGTGTGTCGCATCCTGCAGATACCCTTTGATCATTGTGAGGAAATCATTTGCAAGAACCTCCATATAGGAGTCCTTCGGTGCAGGAACCTGGAGCTTCTCCAGCGCAGTATTGGACAAGTTCAAATATCTTCTGCAAGTACTTTCCAGATCTTCTGGCATATAGCAACAATGCCTCCAGCGTCACAACCTATTTATAGCGTTCCCCGATAG
>JAJYPW010000060.1 GCA_021795055.1 Thermoplasmata archaeon | reverse complement strand
ATGAATACCCAGTTCCTGAAAATGTTCCACCGTCGAAATCACAAATGTAAACCCCCTCGGCCCCGAATTTATCCATATAGTTATCCATCAACTTGGGGATCCCATCTCTGGTGTAATAAGAAGGCAGAAAATACCCTATCTTACCGCCACCATCTCCAAGGCTGGCTATATCTGATATTCTATTGCCAATCAAGTTATCGAGTTCCATGAGGTCACTTGGTGAATCATCTTTAAGAAATTCGATATGAGGAAGGGTCACAATGTCAACCATTGGATGGCTATAAATAATATCAATCACAAATTCAGCTATTTTGTCAATTTTTCCCTTTAATGTCGTGAAACCAGCGCCATCTGATCTTGAAATTCTTACAAAAACAACATTAATACGGTTTTTATTTAGTTTTGCCCTTACCCTATCGCTTATAAACGCATCCCTACGAGGGTTTGTGCCGTTTATATCCTCTATCTCTTTCAAGGTAAGGGTAATCAACGCTTCATTAATTTGAGAGGCACCCCCGAGTTTTATATTTGGGTAGGGTGAGATTTTTACAGGCCCCTCAATCTTCTTAGTTCCGGCAGATAACTCAGTTTTCCTTATCAAATACCCAAGGTAGCTGTTTTCATCCTGATCTTTCAATTTGATCGTGTAACTTTTCATCAGATTTCCCCTACTTCTATCAATTCTCCATGCTTATCCAAAGTTGCCCACTTAAGGACATTGCCGTTTTCATTGACATAATACCTAACCATTAATGTATAGCGCCCGTAGTTAACAATTTTAACTTCATTGGGTAAAATGTTGAGGGATAGCTTTCTGCCTTTGTATCCGGAGTTAAATTTGAACTCAACGGGCCCACTGGGCTGTAGGGACACGCCCGTACTTATCTCTATTGCCCGCTTATCCGTTTCCTCATTTACCCCCATATTTACTCCACTGTGAGGGTGACCGTGTCACCGTCCCTGACCGCGTGCATTTTGCTATTAGACTTAAGCTGTGACATCAGGATTTCTATCTTTGGTCTAATTCTTGATTTTTTTGCCATCTCAGGGAACATGTGGTAAGTTAGCATCTCTAGTTTTTCCGCATTCATTTTTCTCAGTATTTCAAGTAAATTCAAAACACTCTGTTTGATACCGAGATTCGCGACCGCCTTATCATAAATTTCAGTGCCCTTTGACGTAAGAAAATAGGTGTCATTTTTCACAGAAAAGATGTTTCTGTTGAGTGGAGACTGTATTTTTTCCATTATCGACTCAGAAAAATTACCGTAATCATGTGCCGTGAATTTGCCCTTAAGTTCTGTTACGTTTGAAAGGATGTAAGAAATCTTTTGCACATTTGTATGCGAAAGTCTTCTCTTTCCCATGGACAAAATTGCAAGGTAATCCTCATCGTCCAGATAGTCCGGGATTTTATCTTTAGACATGTCTATCAATTTCATTATGCTCTTCCCACATTAATAAATTGAGGATTTCGAATAAGACCCTGGATCTGCACTGTTCTTTCCCGATTGCAGAATTGTCACCAGAAACATTGCAATATTCCTTCAAAGATTACAGTTAACGAAGAGTTCCTCGGCGGGAATACGCATCTTGTCTCTCTAACCCCAAGGGTCTTGAAAGTGTCCAGGAGCATCTTAACATCTGGGCTTCTCATATCCATCCCTCAATCCATTCCTTCATCTCCTGCTTGTCCCTGTCCGAGAAAGGGATCCCGAGGTAATGCCTCAGCTCCGTTATCCTGGAATGACCTAGCGAAAGGAAGATGTGGTCCAGGACCGAAGGGTAGTATATGCGAAGCCATGAGGCCAGGGTCTTCCGAGAGATCTTGTCTGCAACGAAATCTTTCCTAGAAAGAGAGGCCTTGAAGGCCTTCCTCTTGAGCATCTGGTCGAATGCGACCCTCTGGGGCATTTCTACACGGAACAGGTTGGGAATAACTCCTTTTCCCCGGATCGAGAGACGCACCCACCTCTCCGTCTGGATGTTCCTTGAGAGCTTCTTTCCCTTCTGCATTGCCCAAGGAGGCAGGTGAACGGTTGTGGAGTCCTCATCGAGCCAGTCAGGATTGTGGCGGAATCTCAGGAGCTCCTCGTACCTCATCCCGGTGAGGAGAAGCGTATCGGCGACGATCTGCTGATCGGGCTTCAGATACGATCTCAGGACAGTGTACTCCCATGGCCTGAACACCCTGGTACCATTCACTATGAGCGGATCCTGCATGTTACATTTGTGATAAAACATATGCATTTTAACGCTTGCTATTTGAATGGCTCCGGAGCATTTCCAGTTCGAGACGAGATAAATGCATACGTTTTAGGGAGTAAACATATGCACCTTTTGACCTAAACCTTACCGGATCCACGGTTCAGGGTATTTTGTCATGCTATGTTGAAAACCGCTAATGATGATGATGACACTTATCGCAGTATCTTGTGCCAAGAATCGAATCCTTTCCAAAGAAGGGCAGATGATTCTTATCACAAGGACAGGTGGTTCTCTGGTAATATCCAGTTACAGTTAATCCGATGGTGGCGACACTGCTTATAATTTTCACTGCAGTAGCAACCGCATCAGCTGAACTCTCCTTCTTGTTGCTCATTGCGAAACTATTCTCCACCAGTAAATTAACCTTGTGCAGGCCTGCGATATTCTGATGGCAGACAATTTTATCCGCCCCTCTTATATTAACTCAGGACGCACGATTAAACCGTTCAAGGGGATATCATCCATACCCAAAATTCCCCTCAGTTCGATGATTCCAGGACCCATTCGATGTTACCCCGTCTCTCCTCACGCTCCTGCCCCGAAGAAAAACTCGATTCCATGGTTATAGGGAGTTCACGAATTCACTAAAACGTGTTTCCTGTAATCCGATAGTGCATAATTAGCAGGATGATTGACCGTGAATGTAATCATTGTTAGGTCACTTCCATTTATCCTCAGCGATAATGTTCTGCCCCTCAAATTATCTTGGGAGGGCCATCGTTTCTCCAAGGCATTAAGTCCGCATTTGGGCCATTATATTATCGCATGTGTCATGTGCGAAGTGAAACATTAATCCATACGCATCAAATCTCTCGATAATGGACAAGGAATGCCCTTCATGCCATGACCGTTTCCAGTGTGGCAGCCCCTTCCCTGGTTGCTGGTGCGTTTCCTACAGGCTCAGCAGGGAAACGCTTGCCTCGCTTAGGAAGACGTACGATGACTGCATCTGCCCGGACTGTCTCTCCCAATGTTCTGATGATTCTATTCTCTGAGACCCACCTATTAATTTGCCGTCAGAATTCTTGATAGCGGAAATCGTCCTTACAGGGTATTCTCCATAACCTGCTGCGATCCCTCTGGGCTCGGTCAGATGCGGCCAATTCATCCTGATCCGGGAAGAGACCTTTCAGGAAGAATAGCTCCTCTAGGCAGCTTCAGACTCCACCTTTCCCGGATCGATCTGGAATACGTTTGATCCCAGCACCATTGCGAATATTGAGAAAAGCACCGTCAGGAAGAGAAGCACGGCAATCTCGCGCGCATTTCCGAGCACGGCTATGATAAGGAAACCGAAGAACCCGGTGATCGCCTCCACGATCTTGTTCACCATATAATTCACGCCGTTTACTGATCCCCTTACTGAAGAGGGAAATGCATGGTTGACGATGGCGTTGTATGACATTGGGCCAAGATATTCAAGGAACAGGGTGGCTGCGGAAAGCGGGACAAAATATATTATGGGAATAAACCCGAGAGCCGCGAGAAGCGCCAGCGACAGCGTTACTGCTATGCCAAAAGAGGGGATCACGGATGCGTATCGGGTACCTGCCTTTCCGGCGAAATAGGGACTGATGAATGATCCTGCAAAAGCGGAGCCGTAAATGAAGAGGTCAAAGAAGAGGGCGCCCGCGAACGTCGTTATCCCGAGGGAGGTCAGGGAGTATGTCACGTAGAAGCTGAACCCCCAGCTTATGACCCCCACTATGACGTTCAGGGACATTGCGAAGCCAAGCACCCTGTTCTTTCCCATGGCAAAGACCTCCCTCAGCATGCTGAACATGGCGATGGTGCCCCTTTTCTCGTCCTCGAGGGGTATACCTTCCGGGATTTCGCCGTATACTGACTGCAGTATCTCCCTGGCCTTCCGGTATCTTCCGCTGTAAGCCAGCCATATGGGTGTTTCTGGGATCCGATACCTCAGGATTATGATCACCGTTGCAAAGATGCCGCCAAGTATGAAGGGCACTCTCCAGATCAGGTTATCGCTGTTCGTGGCGTAATAGAATATCATGCTTACAAACACTGCGAGAATTGCCGTCGCAGAAAACGCGTAGGCCCAGAGGGAATAGAATTTTCTCCTCTGGCTGTCGCTAATGAACTCATAGATGTATGAGAATCCGGTTGCAACGTCCGATCCGAGCCCGAATCCCATTATCGTCCTGAAAACCGTGAACTCGTAGATGTTTGTTGACAGTGCCTGCAGGAATGCGGTCACCACGAAGATTATCATACTGTAGATGAACATCGAACGCCTGCCAAGCCTGTCGGTGAGGAGCCCCCCGAAAATTGCGCCAAAGACCGCACCGATGTTTGCGGAACTCACTGCCAGTGCCAGCATTGCGGATCCGGGATCGAAATAATTCATGAACGGGGTGAGGACTATTCCGAGTGCAGTCAGATCCCACACGTCGATGAAGATGCCTGCAGCAGCCAGGAATATGAAGAGGGGCATCCTCAGATTCTCCCTTGTGAAGACGAACTTCGCGACTGCTAACCGTGGATCCCCTTCCATCCGGGCGAAGAAGGTGCCTTTAATTATAAATATTGTTAATTCTTCTCATTCGAAAGAGCATATTATAAACAACTTTGTTATAGTCATGACCTGAATGAAGGATAGTACCGGCACCATACTCACAGCCAGGCAGTGGCAGATCATCGAGCTTCGATTGGCAGGAAGGAGCACCAGGGAGATAGCTGCCCTGATCGGGACGGGAGAGCAGAACGTGCTTGTTCTTGAAAACAGGGTGAAATGGAAGATACAGAGAGCCAGAAATACGCTGGAAATGCTTGACAGGATGAACTCCGCTGCCACCGTCCTGATAGAGGGGGGCACCCACCTCCTCGATGCGGCGAAAAAAGTACTGGATGAATCCGATCAGGCAGGCGTGAAGCTGGCCGGGAATGTTGTTGACCTGATGAGCGCAATCAGGGCGTCGTGCCATGACATTATCGATAATGCAGTTCTCACCCAATCCACTGCTGTTTACGTTGACAGGGACGGCAGGTATTCAATTCACAAATTTGCAGGGCAGCACACCAGGGGGAAATGAAAGAGTCCCTGCCCTGCACCATTGTACCTGGCTGCAGCTGCAGGGTTTTGCATCCGCTCTCTCAGATTATCTGGGATGCCGGAAACGTATCCGGGGGAGGATCACTAATGCCACGTTGGAAACATTATGAATGCCGTCCGGATCAAGTATGATGCGACTTGAAGACCTGAAAAAAGTTGGCGTAGTCGGATCAGGCGTCATGGGGCATGGAATTGCAGTGACGTTCGCCAGGTACGGTTACCAGGTAATTATGAACGACATAAGCGAGGATTTTCTCAGGAAGGGGATGGATTCGATAGTCAACGGAAAGTTCGGCCTCCAGAAGCAGGTTGAAAAGGGAAGGATGACGGAAGCGGATCTCAGGCAGACCGTTTCCAGGATATCCACCTCAACCGATATCCGGTTCCTCTCGGAATGCGGGATCATAGTTGAAGCGGTGACCGAAGACCTGAAGGTAAAGGGCGAAATATTCTCCAGGCTCGACTCCGTCTGCTCCCAGGAAACCGTGTTCGCATCCAACACTTCCGGGATAAGGATAAGCGACCTTACTTCCTTCGTGAAGAGGAA
>JAJYPW010000059.1 GCA_021795055.1 Thermoplasmata archaeon | reverse complement strand
ATTCCAATTTCCTGGAAGCCCTGGCAGAAATCGAAAAGGACCTCTGCAGAAATAAAAAATAGCGGGGAATGGATTTGAACCATTGATCTACGGGTTATGAGCCCGTCGGGATTTCCTAACTACCCTACCCCGCTGTGGTCACCCCATAGATGCGCCGGATATAATGTTTGTTTGAAAGCCAATAGAAAACTACTTCTGGATTCAGGGAAACAGGAAGTAAACCTGTCTGTCCGAGTCCTTAGGGCACTCCGTCAAAGGACTGCTCCAGCCTCTTGGTCTTGATTTCTCGAGTGGACTTTTCCAGAAACTGGTATACCGTCCTGTGCTTCTTCCCGTTCACAATCATCTCTATCCCATGAATGGCATACTGTATGGGAACCATGTCTCCAATCACTGAAACGGTATCGCCGTAAACGCAGATATGGGTCTCAGTTAGCTCCTCCATTATCTCGCGTGTCCGGCCATTCTTCCCGATCAGTCTGGCTTTCATCTCATGGAGCCTGTGCGACTTCGGTTTTGCAAATTCCCTCAGGGATATAACTGCCAGCTGCATTCCGGGTATAAAGAGATCAAGGGACTTCTCGAATGAAAAACCTCTGCCGATAGCCTTGACCGCTTCAAATGTGGTGTGCGTGAGGATGGCATCCTCCAGTCCCTGTATATAGACGTCCCCAGTGACCGAGTTGACTGCAATTCTGGATTTTCCAAGTTCTTCGAGTCGCTTCTTTGCCTCGCCGTTCTTCCCGATGAGCACCGGGATTCTCTCCCTGGATATCCTTATCTCTTCATTCAACGGAATCACCCGTGACAAAATCGTAAAGCTCCTGTTCTTCCACCTGAATGCCCTTTCTTCTAAAGAAATTCGAGATATTAAAGATATCACGCCTGAGAAATTCATCGGCCGACGGATGCCGCCGATCCACCATCTGCCCTACGTCGATGAAGTAAGGTTTCTTCCTGTAAACAAGGACATTGTATTCGCTCAGATCGGCATGCACAAGTTTCGCTGATCCATACATAATCCTGAGCTGCCTTCTCAATTCAGCATACAGGGGCTCAAGCCTGCCTCCGTAATTCCTCAGCTGAGGTGAAGGGCTCTTTGCAGTTCCCAGGTACTGCATGATCAGCACATTCATGTTGTAATCGTAAGGCATCGGCGCGTTTATCTTCCATCTGTTTAGCTCATCAAGGTTGGTGTATTCCTTCCTGCACCAGAGAAAGACCCTGGTGGAACGGTCCTTTCTTTCATTCTCAAACCTGCGGTCTCCGTGGATATACCGTTCAAGAGTTGAAAATTTAATTGTGGAAATCTTGAAGATCTTTATTGCCACGGGCTTCTTGCCTATATACGCCTTAAAAACAACGGATTCCTTCCCCGAAGCGATCGGATAATCGACATAGCTGATTGAGAGGTTCTCCATCAGCTTGTAAAGCGCAGTGATGGTTCTCTTATCGAATACCAGGGACTCTGTCTTTTTGTCAAGGTTGTCCGCATTCCTGAACTCACCCCTCTCGATAAGTTCCTTAAGGGCGGAAATGTCTCTCTTCTCTAAAGCCCATCACCCTGTAATCATTTGAAAATGTTGATGACCTCAGGCAACTTGCTGCTTCTGCTCAGATAGTTTGCCTGTGTCTGGGTATACCGGTAAACAACGTCTGCCTTCTCACGCTGAAATTCCCATGGTTTCAGGATTACCAGATCCCTCTCCCTGATCCACATTCGCCTCTTCATCTTGCCAGGAATTCTAGTGAGTCTTGAAACCCCGTCTTCGCACATGACCATCATTCTGGAGGCGCCGAGCAGTTTTTCAACTATCCCGAACATTTCGCCCTTCTTGCGATTGGGCATGATCGTCCGCGTAGTCATGCTTTCTAGACTGTCTCCGGTTTCTCCTTCGTGCATATTTGAAGGAGATTGCATACTTATTTATAAATGTGGACAAATTTTTCAATGCCCGTTGCAGGCTTTACTGGGCCGGGCAGTGCAAAAAAAACAAATGATGATGGTGGTTTATGAAAAGTGCGTAAAAATATTGTCCATTCGAGACGCAATAATTCATTCAACTATCTGTGGGTTGCGAACTGGATGCGATTTAATGCACACAACAGCTAAAAGGCCATCGATCCGCCAGTTCTTTCCCTTCCCGCGATGCGTTATGTCAGCATTACAGCATTGGCCGTGTACCACATGTTACGCGTGATCAGGAATTAAGAGCCGCCCCCGCGATCAAACAGAAGGAAAGGGAGATCAAAGATGAACGAGAAAGGTCAAGAAACAGCCCTTTGCAGGGCTGTTGAAGGTTTTAATATGCCCGGCCCGGAAAGTTTAGTCCTAAGCCATGGAAGCTGAAGGGGTGAAGGTCTTAGCCATCAGGTTCAGATCCTGCGTCAGGTTGAATTCAATTATGAGGTTGGTTGTGGAGTGGGCTGAAACTGTGAAAGGCGTCAAGACATCAACATACCCGTTGGCGCAGGTGAAGTTTACATGCTGTCCTCCCATGACAACAGTGACATTCACGATTGCGAGCTTAATCATGGTGTAGGTTCCGGCTTTCAGCGAGATACTACCGAAGAGCGATGCATTTGTGGTGGTAAGGTTCAGTACGTCGATGGTTTTCGAAGCTACGCTGAAATTCTGCCAACCGGAGGAGTTGCTGTGTACGTAGACATCCTTGAAGGTAATGTAAACTGCGGACGCGCCTATAGGCGCATCGGCAACCTTCACATGAACAGTCCCGCCGTTGTCGAAAAATTCATAGTATATCAAAACCCCTGCGGCTATCACTATTATAGCGACAATTATTCCTAATATTTTGGAGTTCATTGTCCAATCTAGAAGAAATCCTTTAATTTGAATTGTGGTACAAACCGCTAAAATTATCACAAATTGTGAGCAAACCGTAATTAAACCTGACGCTCTGACATACAGTGGAAGGGCCGGGATCCAGAATAATATTCAGGAAGTTGCTGAAACATGCCGGAGGGACTTTTCAGCTTCAACTTGAAGGGAATGTCATCGGTTTGGTCATCCTTTCCAGGGTTGCCATATACGGAAAGAGGATTTACCTTACGTTAGGAGAAAATTCCTATTCCATATTCTTCGGTATGTTTGGGCGCTTCAGCGAAGGGCCAATTACGGGAAAAAAGAAGCCTGGAATTATCCTTGCCAGCAGCACAGCGACGCTCTCATTTTATGGGTGCTCCATAAAGATGATCCCGGCCGACAGCTATCTTGAGTTCATAGATGAAAGCAAGGATTTGACCTCAGCGGAATTTGATCTAGGAAATACGGTAACTGAAGCTAAAAAAGCAGCCTCAGATGACGAACTTATCTGTGATGTGCTTCTGGATCAGTCAATATTGCCAGGGTCCGGGAATATAATCAAAAACGAGGCTCTCTTTCGTTCTTCAATGCATCCTGCCAGGAAAATGGAGTACATGACTCTGGATGATCTGTACGGTCTTTTCAGGGAGGCACGGGAATTCTCCATGAAATGGGTTGAGGCATCTGAAAGGGGAGAGAAGATTTCTCCCTTTCTGGCTGTCTACGGAAAGAAGCACTGCGTAAAATGCGGCCGCCCCCTCATGAAAGAGAAGATGGGGCTTGGCAATAGGCAGACCTATTGGTGCTCAATCTGCCAGAAATGATTTACCCGGCGCACCGGGTTACCATGGATCAGGCAAAGAGCTATCTGGTTGCCGGCGTGAGAGAACACGCAGGTTACGCGTCCGAAATTAAAATAGAATAAAAAAGAGGATGGTCAAAGGACCATGCCTCTCTTTTGTCGGGTGTCAATTCAGGCGGGATTATTTCCTGAGGTTGTTGATGATCCTTGTATATTCCTCCTCGTTGATTTCTCCTCTTGCGTAGCGTTCCTTAGCAATCTGTTCCGGAGTGCCTGCGTTCCAATCAAAGTGTGAATGACTGGTTCCCATTGCTGTGTCCACCAGGAAATATATTATCAGCACGACAAACACGAAACCTATCACCATTGCTACCGGGAAGAATATCCACGCACCAGCGTAACCAGCCATCATCCCAAAGGGGTAGGTATAGTTCCCGCTGGCGTAATGCCCTCCATAAACTACGGACATCGCGACCGCTATCCCGATAACAATTATCACCATGGCAAGCAGTATCCATATGAGTCTGTCCAAGTGTCTCATACTTATTCAAAAGGCTGGAAGAGTTCTTAAGGTCTATCTGAAATTGGTTTCAACGAGGTGCAATTCATTGGTGACTCCCTTCCTGATCCTTAACAAGACTCCCTTGTTTTCCAGGGCGGTGATGGTCCGTGATACCGTAGCACTGGAAAGGGCAGAGGCCAAAACCAGGCTGCTCTGCAGCATCCGCCCTCCATGATCCCTGATGAGATCAATTATTTCACGCTCGGCAGGGGAATAATAGATCTCAGGAGTGGCCTGACCCTGCGTTCCCGAGTTATGTACAATCGCTGCAGCCCCAAGAATAATAGTTTTCCCTGAAATGGAAGACGAATTAAGAATAGCCTGATAGGAACGTATCAGACCTCTCAGGGAAAGGGCAAGCGCAATGGCACTTCCTGCAACGGAAAAGACATAGAGGTACAATATCAGGAAGGAAAACCCAAAACCAGCATATGACAGCAGTGCAAGGATTCCGGTGGAAACTACAACGATGGAAACAATCAGGATAAAGGCAATGGAATAGAAGACCAGAGAAATGCCCGGGCCATCTGAATGCCCTGGCTTAGCACCACTCTTTAGTTTGGAAGACCGGTTATTCGTTTGCCATCCCCTCAATTTACGGCATCCATGTGCTGTACGGATAAGACTGTAACGGTAGTACCACCGCCGCTTCAATAACTATGTACCTGCCTATCAGTCATACGAAGGGCTGTAAATCCTATGTCCCACAATGAGGTACATCCGGTTCACCTGAAAAGTGATAATGTACCAATCGCTTATGCTCGCGTGAAGAATTATACAAAGGAAGCTTACGTCGTAGGCGCTTTCAGAACCCCCATTGGGAGAAGGAACGGATCACTGAGTGCTGTGCATCCTGTGGATCTTTTTGCGGGACTGCTGAAGGAATCGGTTCAGAAGAACAGAATAGATACTGCTGCGCTTCAGGACGTGATAGCAGGATGTGTCACGCAGGTGGGCGAACAGGGAGCCAACATAGCCCGGAATTCTATACTTTCTGCCGGTTTCCCGGAGACTGTCCCCGGTACAACAGTCGACAGGCAGTGCGGCTCTAGCCTTCAGGCGGTGCAATTTGCGGCACAGGGTGTACAGTCAGGGTTCTACGACCTTGTTATTGCCGGGGGAATCGAATCCATGAGCAGGGAAGGGATCGGCACAAACATTTCACCCGATCGAAACCCGATTACAAGTGATCTGGAAAAGAGATACTCACTTAGTGGAAACTGGTTCAGCCAGGCAGTTGGGGCAGAATCCATAGCAAACAAATATTCAATAACCCGCGATGAGATGGATGAATTCAGCTACAGGAGCCACCTGCTTGCTGCCGGTTCCAGAGATCATTTCAGGGGGGAAATTATCCCTGTCAGAATCAGATCACAGGTGGGTGGATCTTCCAACGAAACCATAATTGAAAATGACGAGGGTCCCAGGGCAAATGCGGATTTGCAGAAGATGAAAGCTCTTCCTGCCGCATTTCAAGGACTCAAGCTGATAACTGCTGGGAACTCCAGTCAGATAAGTGATGGGGCAAGTGCAGCAATAATTGCTTCTGAGGAGGGTCTTGATCGAAATAATCTGAAGGCAGTGGCCAGATTCGTTTCCTTTTCGGTTGTTGGAGTTGACCCGGTAACTATGCTTACCGGTCCCATTCCAGCAACAAAGGCCGCCCTTGATAGGGCAGGTATGGAGCTTGAAGATATTGATATTTTTGAAGTCAATGAGGCTTTTGCGCCTGTACCTCTTGCCTGGCAAAGGGAATTTGGAGCCACCGAACGGAAACTGAACCCGCATGGAGGTGCAATTGCCCTCGGTCACCCGCTGGGGGCTA
>JAJYPW010000058.1 GCA_021795055.1 Thermoplasmata archaeon | reverse complement strand
ATGTCCAGGATGGCATGCTGCGTTGAGTGATCCGGTTTTGATCAGTGGGTACCCGGCAAGGAAGCCGAATAGTGGCGCAATCTACCTCTAAGGATTGGTTTAGATTTGTAGCAGGGATCAGGCGTAAACTCACGCCTGGAAATTTTATTGGCGAATTGCACTATTGCAGATTGTGAAGAACGGTCAAATTGCTACCGGTATGAGTTGCGGTGGAGGATCCGCTGTCATTTTGGCTATTTTGTTGATCATCTTCTTTTCCATCATTCTATCCGGCTCATTCGACTCCGCACTTTATGGGGAATCGGCGGTGATATATCTGGTGTTATTTCTCCCGGGCATTTCTTTAATGGGTGTCGGCCTTTACCCTAGAAAATTAGCGCTGACAGAAGCTATTGGGTAAAACCTTTACTGTTGATGAAGGTCTGTGGAAAAGTTATTCTGGTGACTATCACGGGATAGCATATATTGACGGGATGTTGGCGGGCATCAGATCAGGTAAGCCTCAGGAAGCTGGAGACAAAGTCAGGATTATTGATTATAGCGTTTCAATTTCACCTGGAGACCGGCTCTGCCCACTTCTTGTGGAGGCAGTTGAAAAAAAGCGAAAGCGCCAGAGCAAACGACGAATCCATAAAGGTCGTGAATCAACACCAATTTTTCCGGCGCCACTGATTCAATTATGATCAGAATTCAATAACCAGCCGGATCCGAATGGTACGTAATAAAGCTGCAGACAGATTCCAATTATCCTTTCGATTCATTTATCCTCACCGCGTTAACCGTGATCCGCTTCAAGGCTTCCCTGTCTACGGCCTCCCCTTCATGGAAATCTATGGCACGGACTGTCCTGCTGTCCGTCCTGGCATTGAAAAGCTTTTTCACATCCAGAATCCCGGCACCCTTCGGGAAGGTAAGCCTGACGGCATTTTTGAGTATGTCCGCGACGCAAATTATTCCATTGAGGGACCATACAGGAACACCCTCCGGCCTGCTGGGTTTCTTCCACTTTATTTCCTCCACTATTTGAGGATCGACATGCCTGATGACGTCCCTCAATTCTGACAGCAAATTCCCCTTCCAGCCTGCAGCATTCCTTATGATTGCGTCAATCTGGTCAGAGGGTGACGGACCCTCACTGGAATGCCCTTCTTTCCTGTTCATCTTATGGCTTTTCTTAACAGTTCAACGATTGATCTTTCCTCAGCCGTGCCCAGATCTTTCAGTGCAAATGCAACTGGCCACATGGAACCATCGTCCAGTCTTGCCCTGTCACTGAAACCTATAGTAGCATATCTGGACTTGAACTTTGCAGCTGGCTGGAAGAAGCATACGACGTCCCCATTCCTGCCATACGCGGGCATTCCGTACCAGGTTCTCGACACGAGTCCGGTCCCCGATTCCTTGATCAGTTTATGGATTCTTTCTGCCATGGCGCGGTCTGGCCCGGACATGGTTGATATGCACTTCAGCACATCAGATTCTCCGTCACCCCTGCCACTGTGCGCTTTCCTGATTTCTTCCGTGCGGGCCTTCATCGCTTCCCTCTCCTCCTGGGTGAACCCTTCAGAAGCTGCATTTCTGCCCGTTCTTTTCATCCCTCTTTTATTACTGTCCTCATCCTTCATTTATCCACCCTCAAACTGATCTCCAGTAACCCGGCAGCCACCAATTCACATGGCCAGTCGAACTCCCCCTCATTAAGCGCACCCCACTATGCCATTGATTTTTCCATTTCGCGGAAGAAATCAGATACCGGGAAGGCATTGCGTTAGCAGTGCCCAATAGCAACTGGAATTTAAAAGGGTTATCGGCCTGCCGGATGGAACGGTGAACTGTTGAGGTAGAGGCATATCGGGGATTGTGCTGGAATCATGGTTCCATATTCAAGGCGTGGGCATGGAAATGGACGGCAGGATAAGCCATTCTGACAGGGTGGAAGGGAAGTGTTATTATCCACACGGTTCTTGTAAATCATGGCCGTGAAGATTATCGTGGATCCGCCGAAGGAAGTGAGGCCTGCCGGTTCCATAAGATGTGACGTCGGATGGAAGCTTTTCCTGCCGGACATGATGGGAGACATCCCGTCGGACAGTGCCGGGAGGTTTGTCCATTTCAGCAACTGGATCTGGTGGGAACTTTCTGCAAGGCTTGGGTATATGCGGAGCGAAGTGGCCGATCCGGTGTGGATTATAACGCCTCAGCTCACCGAAGCCGGCCTGGATTACATTGTGAGGATATGCTCGATCTGGTCGCCTGAGGTTTACGCCTATTACCCGAAGGACGGGAACGCTGATCTGGCAGCAAATGGAAAGAACCTTTGGACACCGCCCGTGGTCAATGTCATGAATGACGATCCCCGGGATCCAGCAGTGAGGAAGCTAATATCTAGGGAAGGCGATCTGGTTTACCGTTACCTTACCCCGCTCCTGGGATCCACGAAGGCATTCTACACAATCTACGTTATCCCGCCTGGAGGTACACGCTCAAGGATGCACAGCCATACCGCAAGGGAGGAAGTTTACATCGTCCTGGAAGGAAAAGGTACCGTGAGATACGGCGATCACACGATAGATATTTCTGAAGGCGATCTGATCTCCAAGCCTCTCGGTCCCGATGTTCCAACGCAGCTGCTCGCAGACAGGGGAGTCCCTCTCCGGATACTCGACACGGAAATATGGCCTGATCCCACCAGAACCGCCAAGGACGTACTGCATTACCCTGACCATGGGGAGATAGATTTCCTTGGCCCAGGCTGGGACGTCATGATCCCGGACAAGGCAATGCAGTCATCCAGGGATTCCTTTGCAAATTACGACAAGGGCTACGAGAGGAACCCGGACGGCTCCTGGACCGCGAAGGATGTCCCCGGGTTCAGGAGAAGGGAAAAATAGGGCAGTAAATGAAGGAACTGCCCCATCAGCCGGTCATGGCCCGGGCTTTGCCGTATCTTTCTCCTTTTCGAGCAGCATCGTCATGCGCTGGTTGACGTATTCCTGCAGCTGCGCTATGTCCTCATCATTCAGGTGCGAAAACCTGCCCTGCATGGACAGATATTCCCTCACCTCCACCGTTTTGGAAGGCTTGCTCACCCTGAGCACACCGTTCTGGAATTCGTATAACGGGAACACACCAGACTGGACAGCCAGCCTCGACACCTCAACGCTCTTTTCAGGGGGGTAATACCATCCTGTGGGGCAGGTGGCAAGTACCTGGATGAACTTCGGTCCATGGATTTTCCTGGCATTGTCCAGCTTCCTGATCAGGTCCTCGGGGTATGCAATTGTTGCAGTCGCAACGTAGGGAACGCCCTGTGCCATCATTATGTCTGCCACCACCTTCTTGTTCTGCCTCTTGAAATTCCTCTCTTTGCCCACGGGCGTGGTTGTGGTCTCAGCACCATAGGGGGTGCTGCCCGACCTCTGGACGCCGGTGTTCATGTACCCTTCATTGTCGTACATTATGTAGAACACGTTATGCCCGCGCTCCATCGCGCCGGAAAGGGATTGCAGCCCAATGTCAGCTGTACCTCCGTCACCGGCGAATCCCACAACGTTGTAATCCTCCTTGCCCTGGATATCCAGGGCTTCTCTCAGGCCGGAAATGGAAGCTCCTGTGGCTGCGAACGGGGTGTAAACCATGGGGACATCCAGTGTCCTGTATGGCATTGCACCCGGTATCACCGCCCAGCATGATGCGGGGACCGACACCACCGTGTTCTTTCCCAGCGCCTTGAGGACGTAACGCATCGCCAGCGTAGCGCCGCAGCCATGGCATGCCGTGTGCCCAGGCTCCATGAACTCCTCCGTTGGAATGGAAAAAGGCACTTCAGTTCCCCTCCCTGTCACCAATGAAATAATTCCCGGTTTTTCCCTTCTCTATGTAATCAAACATCTTCTCAAACTCCTCTATCCTTACGTCCCTGCCTCCAAGCCCTGCAACGAATCCCGTAACCGGGATGCTGGATTTTTCATAAAGCGAGGACTTCACCTCGTTCGCAATCGAACCGGAAGACCCGTATGATACCGACCGGTCAAGCACCCCAACACCCTTCAGGTTTTTCGTGGCTTTTACAATCTCCTCATCCGGGAAAGGCCTGAAAAACCTCAGCCTTATGAGTCCGACCTTCCTTCCCGCTTCCCGCATTTTCCCGACTACGTATTTCCCCGTGGATGCAAGCGTCCCGGAAGCGATCAGGGCATAGTCCGCATCATCCATGGCGTACTCTTCAATCAGGCCGGAATAGTCCCTGCCGAATGCCTCGGCAAAGTTCCTGGTCACTTCCCTTATCGTGTTTTTTGAATTTTTCATCGACTCGATCATATCTTTCTTGAGCTCCATGAAGGGCCCGTCAGGAGTGGAATATGATCCATATCCCATGGGATTGTTCGTGTCGATCCTGAACTTAAGGTCGAGCGGAGGGAGAAACCCGTCGACCTCCTCCTGATCAGGTATGCTCACCGGCTCGGACGTATGGGAGAGAACAAATGCGTCCTCCATGCTCATCAGCGGGAGCATCACCTTCTCCGATTCTGCGATCCGGTATCCCATAAGGATGGTATCCAGCGCCTCCTGGTTAGACTCGCAGTAGACCTGCATCCATCCAGTATCCTTCTGGTTCATCGTGTCTGTCTGTTCCGTCCAGATGTTCCATGGCGGGCCTAATGCCCTGTTGACAACACTCATCACCACCGGCAGGCGCATCCCGGCAGTCCAGTGAAGCATCTCATGCATGTAGAGGAGACCATGCGAACTCGTTGCTGTATATGACCTGATTCCGGCAAGCTCACTCGCGAATGTGGCTGCAAGGGCGCTGTGTTCGCTCTCCACCTCCACATACCTGGCCTGTATCTCCCTGTTAGCGACCATTTCGGCCAGCTTCTCCACTATGGTTGTCTGTGGGGTTATGGGATATGCGGAGATGAAGCCCACCCTGGCCAGTTTTGCACCCACGGCCACGGCGTCATTGCCTGTGAGTATCGCGTTGTATTTTCTCTGCGCGGACTGCACCTCAGATCACCTTCTTTGACTCCACAGTCATCTCTATGCATTTCTCCGGGCATTCGTTGGCGCATATTCCGCAGCCCTTGCAGTAATCATAGTTGATCACAGGGGCCTCAAGCTTGGCCGTTCTTTCATTTGGTGAAGGGATGCTGCTGCCAGTGCTGATTTCAAACGCGTTGTCAGGGCAGAATTTCCAGCAGATCATGCATCTTATGCATTTGTCGTACTCTATTTCGGGTTTCAGTATCCTCCACGAGTCTGTGTGGTTGAACTTTGAACTCTTTTCCGCGATCGGCGCAAGTATCAGTTCAACCACCCCAGCCTGACTGATTCATAGGCATCGGCTGCGGCTTCCGCATTTTCGTCCTTCTTCCTTGGCGAGAGTTCCCTAACGGCTTCTATTGCGCTCTCCCGGGATACTATTCCCGTGGACCTGGCGAAGGCGCCGATCATGGCTGTGTTGATTATGGGATTCGTGCGGTCCCCAAGTTTCCGCTCCAGCGCTATTGACTTGGCATCCACTGTCGCTGTCCTGAAATTTCTTCCCAGCTCTTCCGGCTTCCTGTCGGTGTTGACTATGAAATAGCTTTTCTCACTCATTCCGCCGGTCACGTCCGCCGATCCCAGAACATATGAATCAAGCACCACTACAGCATCCGGGGTGTATATCTGGGTCTTCAGCCGGATGGGATCATCGTCTATTCTCGTGAAAGCAGTGACCGGGGCCCCCCTCCTTTCCGTTCCGAAAAACGGGAACGAAATGACGTACCTGCCCTCCTTGAATGCGGCAAGCGCAAGTATCTTCGAGGCCGTGACGGCACCCTGTCCGCCCCTGCCATGAAACCTTATCTCAAACATCAGTCTACCTCCCTAAAATTCCCCCTTCATTTATGAGTGGCATCGCTAACATAGTAGGTTAGTGTTCCGGTTCAGGCAAGCACTTCGGGTCATGCCGGTTTGTGTGGAATCACTTCCTTGAGATCAGGAATAAATATCATGCGGAACACAGGGGCGATAAGAAGAAGGGGCTGACTGCCTTTGACACCATGAAGATGCTCA
>JAJYPW010000057.1 GCA_021795055.1 Thermoplasmata archaeon | reverse complement strand
AAGGCAGGGGATAGTACCCCTGACAGAATTCCATACCTACATTTACACAATAAACCACGACAAGGACGTCAGGGAGATCTCGGACATAGAAATCACGAAGGAGGATGAGAAAATCATACTGGAGCTTTCACAGAAGCCAGATGTCACGACTCTCTTTGAGGGGTCTATAGCACCGACAATTTACGGTCATGAAATGATAAAGAGGGCACTGATCCTGCAGCTCTTCGGCGGCCTGAGAAAGACAATGAAGGACGGTACCACCATCAGGGGAGACATACACATCCTGCTTGTGGGAGACCCAGGTACTGCAAAATCCCAGTTGCTTCGCTACATGACTCTGCTCTCACCGCGCGGAGTTTATGCTGCAGGTAAGGGATCAAGCGCCGCCGGGCTGACTGCTGCGGCTGTGCGCGACGACTTCGGTGAGGGACGCTGGACACTGGAGGCTGGTGTCCTTGTGATGGCAAACAATGGACTCGCCGCAATAGATGAACTGGATAAGATGGATCCTACGGATACGGCAGCTATGCATGAAGCGATGGAACAGCAGAGTTTCCACGGCGAAACTGTTCTCTCCTTTTCGGACGGATCCAGAAGAACCATCGCGGAATTCGTGGATTCTCTGATGTCAGAGAACCCGGTAAAGGTTATCAGGCGCGGCAGAGCTGAAATCCTCAGGCTCAAGGATCCGGTGTACGTGGTTTCCAGCGACTCAGAAAATATTTTCCCTGCTAAGATAACGCAGGTCAGCAGACACAGGAATGAAGACAAACTCATCAGGTTCAGTACAAGGGGAGGATTGCAGTTGACCGTCACTGAAGATCACCCGATGTGGGTATATGACAGTGGATTGAAGACGGTGCAATCATCCAGGGTCAGGGTTGGCGATGAACTCTTTGTGATCGAGGAAAGAGATGCAGCTGGCGGCAATCAGAAAGGCATGCTTTTGAAACTCTGCATGGACCAGGTAGATTCAATCAGCGAGATGAATTCCAGCGACTTTGTATATGACGTTACCGTCCCATCAAGTCGTACCATTATTGCTAACGGTATCATGTCGCATAATTCTATTACCATATCCAAGGCAGGGATTATAGCCACCCTGAAGAGCAGATGCTCTGTTCTTGCCGCTGCCAACCCGTCTATGGGCAGATATGACCCAGAACTTTCACTTCTGGAACAGATTAAATTCCCTCCGCCTCTTCTGTCGAGATTTGACATAATTTTCAGGATTCAGGATAAACCCGCAATTGATGAGGATGAAAAACTGGCAAACCATGTGCTCCGCGTGCACAAGATGGGCGAGATATACAGGGGAATTGAGGCTGGCGCATCAAAGCAGGTTGACATACCCGACGAAATAGATTATCTTCCGAAAATTGACCGGGATCTGATCAGGAAATACGTGGCTTATGCGAAATCAAGGGTATTTCCACGCATGTCGGACGAGGCGATGAATTACATCAGGGAATTTTATGTCGACGCGAGGAACAGGCACAACGATACTATGAAAATAACTGCCAGGCAGCTTGAATCACTGATCAGGCTGTCCGAGGCTTCAGCGAGAACCAGGCTTTCCACCGTTGTTACTGAGAGCGACGCAATGCTTGCCACTGGAATTCTTGACTATTATCTCAGGGACGTGGCCACCGTAGGAGGAAAGGTAGACGTGGATATGATTAATATCGGAATGTCCCAAAGGCAGAGGAGCGATCTTGAACTGATCATTACCACGATCAGGAATTCAACAAGAAAGGATGGCTTCATAACCAGGGAAGACCTGGAAACGCTGTGCGAATCGAAGAACATTTCGAAAGCCAGGGTCGACAAGATCGTCCAGGACCTGATGAATGACGGCCAGGTTTATGAGGGAAAACGACCAGGCGAACTAAAGGCGGTACTGTGAACGGCGGCCAGGGAAATATCTGCATGAAGTTAACTACTGTACGAGGGGAGGTACTGTTAGCCGCAGCTGACGAAGACATTGTCGGAAAGACCCTCAGGGAGGGAAAGATTCACCTCCATGTCGACCGGAATTTCTATTTTGGCGTCAGATCTGACAGTGAGCTGTTCGTGAATTCGCTCAGGATGTGCACGATTGCAAACCTTGTGGGAGAAAGGGTGGTGTCTATAGCAGAACGGGAAGGTTTTGTAGACAGGGAAAACGTGCTCATGATAGAGGGCATTCCTTACGCACAGTTCACCGTATTGGAGAGATAGGCCGTGCCGGGGGACTCTAAGAGTGACCATGTCAGGGAAGTGTTCACCGTTATTAGTGATAAGTACGATCTCCTGGATTCCCTGATCAGCTTCGGGATGGATCAGAAATGGCGAAAGGCACTGGTCAGGAAAATTCCAGCTGGGGCGGCGCTTGTAGTGGATTGCGGCGCCGGTACCGGTAAACTCACCTCCCTGGTCTTGAAGCGTACTACCGCAAAAGTCAACGCGATCGATCTGACAGAAAGAATGAGAAGAAATCCAGATCCTGGGAGGGTGGATTACCATATTGGATCCGCGGAATCGCTGCCTTTCCAGGATGCTACTGCTGATTGCGTTATATCCGCATTTCTTACGAGAAACCTGGATTCCGTGAGGAGGTATGCAGACGAGGCTTACAGGGTGCTTAAAAACGGTGGGACATTCCTGAATCTCGATATTTTCAATCCCAGAGGCTGGTTCGGCCCATTTTTTGCATTCTACTTTTTCAGGCTCGTCCCTGTTTTCGGTGATCTGGTGACAGGCAGCAAATCCTACAGCTACCTGGCCGAATCGGTGAAGAATTTCGTTTCGCCGGAAGGACTTTCAAGAATCCTCTCTGAAGCGGGATTTCATTCGATTAAAGCGCGGTCTTTTGCGCTGGGTTCGGTTGTACTGCATGAGGGGTTTAAATGAGCAGGGCTCAGGAAGAATGTACTAAACTATGGCATAAATGATTAAATAATAGACATACGTGTCAGGTTTGTGCTCAAATACGACGAAGAAGTATTGCCTACAAAGTGGTACAACGTAGTGCCAGATCTTCCTGAGCCATTGCCGCCACCACTGAGCAGGTCGCAGGAGGGCTCATCCATAGAACTGCTCAACCGCATAATTCCGCGGGAGATGCTCAGGCAGGAGTTTTCATTCAACCGGTACGAAAACATACCGGAGGAGATCAGGGATCTTTACAGGCTGGTGGGCAGACCCACACCGCTGATCCGTGCAAACAAGCTCGAAGAATTCCTTGATTACCGCGGGAAGATATTCCTGAAATACGAGGGCGCAACGGTGACGGGATCGCACAAAATTAATACGGCGATTCCGCAGGCGTATTATGCCTCAGGGGAGTCCGTTTCGGGCGTTGTTACTGAAACTGGTGCAGGACAGTGGGGAACTGCCACGACGCTGGCTGCCGCACTGACGGGCCTTCATTCAAAAGTATTCATGGTGAGAGTGAGTTACGACCAAAAACCACTGAGGAAGACCGTCATGGCCCTCTATGGAGGGGAGGTTGTGGCCAGCCCATCCGGGGAAACTAAGTTCGGTCGGAAAATGCTGGAGAAGGACCCGCAGTCAACCGGATCCCTCGGGATAGCGATCAGTGAAGCTGTAGAATATGCCCTTGATCATGATTTGAAATACATGGTAGGGAGCGTGATGAACAGCGTGCTCTCTCATCAGAGTATCATAGGACAGGAGACAATGAAGCAGTTGGAGATTGCCGGCGAGGAACCCCAGGTCATGATCGGGTGTGTCGGCGGTGGAAGCAATTTTGGAGGGTTTGTCTTTCCATTCATCTCGAATGAAGAGATCGAGATGATTGCGTCGACCGCCTCGGAGGTGCCGAAGTTTTCCATGGGAAAATATGACTACGATGCCATGGATACTGCGGGAATCCTGCCCTATGTGAAAATGTACTCTCTCGGTTCGGATTTCATCCCTCCACCCATTTATTCCGGTGGGCTGCGCTATCATGGCGCTGCGCCATCCCTTTCCATTCTGGTGAAATCAGGCAGGATATCCTCTCAGGAAGTTGAAGAGATGGAAGTACTTGCTGCCCTGGAAATCTTTGCACGCAACACAGGCATTGTTGCTGCTCCTGAGTCGGGCCATGCAATTGCCTCCGCGATCAGGTATGCAAAGGATCACAGACAGGGTCCAAAGACAGTTGTCCTGAATGTAAGCGGTCATGGCAATTTCGACCTGTCAATTTATGGAAGGGAGGTACGATGAATCTCACCCTGTACTTCACTCTCGGATACCCGGACAATAAATCGCTATCCCTGTTTGTGGGGAAAGCCAGGGACCTAGGGGCAGAAAGGATCGAGCTTGGTTTTCCATGTAGTGATCCCAGGTACGATGGCCCTGCAATAAAAAACACTCACAGATCTGCACTGCTATCATACTCCGACAATTCAACGAGGGAAATGCTTGAGGATCTATCCAGAGGCGGATTGAGTGTGTATGCGCTTGCCTATTTCAGTTCCATTGTAGATGACCCCGGATCATTCATTGCAAAGGTGAGGGATTTCGGTTTCAGCGGGCTCATGCTTCCGGATCTGATTACAGACTACTTCCATGATGCGGAAAGGATAATCAGGAATGTTGAAGGCGAGGGCCTGGAATTCATACCTTTCGTTTCGCAGGCAACTCCCGACAGTGTCATCACGAAACTCTCAGCCCTCACAGAATCATGGATTTATTATGGGCTGCTCCCTTCAACAGGAGTTTCTCTGCCCACCTCAATGGAGAGCATATACCTCCGTGCCAGGGAACTGCTCAGAGGAAGGGAGATCTGTTTCGGCTTCGGCATACGCACCGCTTCCCAGATCAGTGAATTAAGCGCGCTTGGGGCAGACGGGATAGCAATAGGTTCAGCGCTTGTCGACTATCTGGAGCACAGGGACATCCCTGGCTTCACGTCCTTCCTGGAGGGAGTTAATGCTGTCAGAAACTGAAATCGGGATTAAGCTTTCCCGCATGGGCCCGCTGAGCATGCATGAGGCCGAGGAACTCATGGTCTCCATCGCCCAGCCGGAGATCTCCTCAGAAACGAGGTATGAATTCCTTGCCATACTGAAGGAGAGGGGCGAAACGGCCGGTGAACTTTCCGGCTTTGCCTCCGGCATAAGAAAGCTCTCCCCGATTACCAGAATTCCGGGAACCATGGACATTGTGGGCACGGGTGCGGACGGCAAGAAGACGATCAATGTGAGCACAGCCGCTGCATTAGTGTGTTCAGCTCTCGGGTTAAAGATTTCAAAGCACGGAAACCGGGCTGTTACGGGTATTTTCGGCAGCGCCGACTTCCTGGAAAAGAACGGTTACTCGTTTGACTTCTCGCAGCCCGAGGCTGAAGATAGGGTTTCGCGCCTGAATTTCCTCTTCGTACTGGCGAATCTCCATAATCCTGCTTTTGGCAGATTCAGGGAAGCAAGGAAGAGGATTCGTGGAGAAACTGTCTTCAACCTTCTCGGGCCTATAACCAACCCCTGCGATCCCGACAGGAGCGTGATTGGGTGCAACGCCCCCAATAAAGTCTCTGTTTACGAAAGAGTGCTTCACAGACTTGGAAAAGATGGGGTGATCATATGCTCGGAGGACGGGCTCGATGAAATATCGCCTTCTGCCCCATCCACTGTTTCATTCGTGAACGGGGGGATATTCAGCAAAACAATAGACCCGATGGAAGAATTCGGCGTGAAATTCGATATTGATGACCTAACCGGCACCACGCCTGAAGAAATTTACTCAAAGACCATGTCGTCGCTTTCTGGCGATAGCGATAGAGGCGCTTCATTTATAGCCATGAATGCGGCCCCGGCACTTCTGATCTCCAATGCTGCTGGCAGTCTTGGTGAGGGTTATAACATTGCTCTCAAATGCATAAAGACCAAGAGAGCACTGGCATTACTGAAAAGGGTAGGAAACCTTGGCAATGATTCCGAAGTCGGGGAGATTCATGATTAAGGTATGCGGCATCACAAACCTGCAGGACGCGAAGCTTGCGGTTGACTGCGGATCAGACATGATCGGGGTAGTCAGGGCCGGGGAATCGCCGAGATTCGCGCCCAGATCTTTATTAAGGGATCTGAGGAATCTT
>JAJYPW010000056.1 GCA_021795055.1 Thermoplasmata archaeon | reverse complement strand
TCGACAGGTTCGCCTTTCCCTTTCAGGAAGTGGAATCAGCCTCCGGCGTGAGAAAGTTTCATGTTTTTGGGAAAAAGGATGGCCCTGCCGGGTTGAAGCTCAACGGAGTCATATTTTCGGAGATGACAACTGAACTGACCCCGGATTACCTGAAGGATATCATTTCAAACGATGGATTTGGAAGGGATTATGCGGAGAAGCTCGCAGTCATGGCGTTACCCAAATCTGCAAACGTGAGAAGGCCGAAACTGATGGGGATACTGAACGCAACGCCGGATTCCTTCTATCCCGGATCAAGGTTGCTGGCAGACGAAAAACTTTTGGAACAGATGATTGAAAGCGCCCCCGACATAATTGACATCGGAGGGGAAAGCACGAGGCCGGGATCGCCTGCAATCTCCGTGGAAGAGGAGCTTTCCAGGGTGTCTGATGTTGTGAAGTACATCACGTCCGTATGCGATATCCCGGTTTCCATCGATACCAGGCACCCTGAGACTGCCCGTAGAATGGCTGATCTTGGAGTCTCCTACATAAACGACATCAGCGGCTTTACAAGCGGTGAAATGAGGAAAATTGCAGCTGAGTATGATACAAATTGCGTCATTATGCATAAGAAGGGTACTCCGGCTGATATGAACTTGCACGTTCAGTATGACAACGTAATCGCTGAAATTGTGTTGTTCTTCTATGAAAGGCTCCTTGAAATGCAGGATTCCGGGATAAAGGCCAGCAGGGTGATCCTTGATCCTGGGATCGGGTTTGCAAAGAACATAAACGGGAACCTGAAAATACTCAGGGAGATCACATCCCTGCACATTGGGTTCCCGCTACTGGTTGGCACTTCCAGGAAGAGCTGGATAGGGAGCATAACGGGTTTGCCGGTGCAAGATAGGCTCCCAGGCACCATTGCTTCCAGCATATACCTGCAGTCGAAAGGTGTCGAAATTCTCAGGGTGCATGATGTCAGTGAAAACCGATCCGCACTTGAGGTATATGCACGGCTACTGGATTCTATTTGATATACTCTTTTCCGAGAGTTTCCCTGGCAATTATCATCTTCATGATTTCCCTTGATCCTTCCGCAAGCATGAAGGATCTTATACCTCTCAGGGCCCATTCTTCCGGGCAATCCTTTGAATATCCGTACGCGCCCTGCCACTGGAGGGCGTCGTTGATCGCGTCGAATGCCCACGTCGTAGCTGTATACTTGGCAATGGCGATTTGCTTGCTGACTTCGAACCTGGAATATTTCAGCCCCTTTTGCTCCAGATCGTACATCCACAATGCCTTGAGGGATACGTTCCTCGCGGATTCAATCTTCGCGACATCGTTCGCGAGATCAAACTGCAGCCCCTGATACCTGGCAATCTCCTTCCCGAATGCTTTCCTGGATTTCATGTATTCCACACCATTTTCAATGGATTTGTTTGCGGCACCACATGAAATCATTGCTATCAGGCCCCGTGCAAATTCAAATCCTTCATGCACTATCTTGAACCCTTTGTTCAGCTCGCCAATCAGGTTTTCACTTCCCACCTCAAGGCCGGAAAATTTGAAGCTTCCCCAGGAAGAGCCTTCCCGTCCCATCTCCTCAATTGGTGTGATCTCCATTTTTTCCTTCACATAGGGCATAAAGAAGAGTGAGATGCCGTTGGTTCCTTTTGCCGGATCCGTTTTCAATACAGTCACGTATCCTCCTCCGGCTTCCGCTATATCACGAACCAGGCTGATGAATGACTTTTCTCCGCTGAGGATATATCCATTCTTTCCCCGCTCTGCCTTCGAAGTCATAGATCCCAGATCCGATCCGAAGTTGGGCTCAGTGGAAGCTATGCCAACGAAGTTCTTCCCTTTCGCCACCTTGGGCAGCAGATTCTCCTTGAGTTCAGCCGTACCATACTTGCCGATAAGGTATGTCCAGGCGTTGTTAACAAGAAAGAGTACAGGGATGGAAGCCGTAGGGTCCGCTCTGCCTATCTCTTCAGCCACGATCCCGGTAGTGAAGACGTCAGCTCCCATTCCGCCATATTCCTCCGGAACAGTCATTCCAAGGATGCCCAGATCGGCCATCTTCCTCTTTATCTCATCAGGAATCCGCCGCTTTGCGATCATTTCCCTGATCCTTGGCGTGATCTCGATTTCCCCAAACTTCCTGACAGTTTCCTTCAGCAGTTCCTGTTCCTGCGTGAGATTGAAATCCATGAAACAGGATAGCACGGACCGTAAAATACTGTTCAGTCAGTATGGACTGATGATATTATCTGGAACGGTAGAAGCTCTAATTGGGTGAGCCGGATTACAAAGATGAGGCTTTCCCGCTGCAAGGATATCCGCTGCACAAAAAACTGCCTACAGGAGGGAAAGATCGCCGGTCATGTCGTCCAGCAGGCTGGCCTCCGCAGGTCCGAGGCCAAGGCATGTGACTGTGTCCGGCTCCACCTGGGTCTTACCCGCATCCGTAATCAGGCTGTTTGTGATGCCCTTCTTATCAGCCTCATCTTTCAGGCGGTAGATATCATCCAGGGAGTCCACTCTTACCACGATTTTCTTCCCACCCTGGTCATTCCACTGTCTGAATACTGACTTGTCGTTTTTTTCCGCATGCAGCGCGCAGTGAACGGCAGCATGCGCCACCTGTGCAGCGATTTTTCCCCTGCCGAGATCAAGATCCTTTCGGACAACTATCACCATCTTGTATTCCGTCACCATGGGACCGACTTCCTGTTGATCTTAAACCCGATAACGTTTACAATCCTATGCACGGGCGGAGTGATTATCAAAATAACCGGAACGGCAAAATAGTTCCAGTATACCTGATAAAAGAAATTCCATGCGAAAAGGCCAATAAAAAGGAAGGACATCAGGATGAAAGGCAGCTGATCAAGCAGGCCCGCATTGCCGCCGCTTTTTATTCCCAGCCTACGTTTCATAAAGGAACCTGCTGCATCACCAACCAGGGAGCCCGATGTCATTACCAGCAGCACGTATATTGCATCCGGAATTCCTGATCCATAAGGAAGAAAAGGATTCCCCAGCAAAGAATCAATTCCCATGATTATGAGACCGAAAACCATGGCGAGCAGGATTCCGCCGAAAAATCCGCTCCAGGTCTTGCCGTCCCCAAATATCCTTCTTCCGTCTATGAAGCTCTTCCCGAAATCCATCCGTCCCCTGCCACCCGTGATGACGGCAAGAGAGTTTGCCGCCATAGCAGGGAGGATGAGTATTATCCCCTGGAGTGCCAGGAAAACCGGATCAGGCATAAGCCTCGACTGCCTTCAGTATATCCGCCTTCGTCACTATCCCAACTATCTCACCCATGTCGGAAACAAGAATCGCGTCAAAGTAGCGAAGAAGGGGGTAAATCGAGTAGAGAGGCGAATTCTTCCCGAGAACCGGAAGCGGTTCGGTCATGATTGACTTCACGCTCATTCCCTTTAAGGATTCGATGGATGTGCCGTTGACCAGCAGATCGTTGATTCCTGATTCCGTGATTGTTCCTATGTTCGGCCTGTCCTTCGACATTACAGGCATCTGTGAAAATCCGTTCTTTCTCATTGTGGAAAGGCAGGTCAGGATGCTGTCCGAAGCATATGCCCACATGATAGGGGAGCTCATCAGTTTCTGGGCACGGATGTCAAGTTTTTCAGCCCTGTCTCCGCTTTTCTGGAGATAGTTATATATCTTGGTGATCTTGTCGTACGGGGGATTGATTTCTCCTTTCTCAAGGCGGGCTATATATGACTGGCTTACACCTATTCCGGTTGCTAGATCTTTCTGGCTGATTCCCAGGTTCTTGCGCATTTTCATTATGTCCTTTATTGAGGGGAGCATCTCTCTCACCCCTATTGCAGGGGCGGTATAATTTCATTCTCAAATTTTCATTACTTTTTGTGAAGAGTGAAAAAATGCCCCCGAACCTGCAGTTTTCCCAGATCCAATATAGGAAGCAACTTCTTCAGGTTATTCTGGGTTCTCTGTAAATTGAGGTGAACATAATTCTTTAAGAATGGATTACTATATAGAATCGGGATCGAACAATGGATGTTGTTGCCCTGCTGAAAAAATATAAATATATCTCTGTGCCGGCAATTTCCCTGCTGGCAAGCTCGCTTTTCTTCTATCTGATGATCATTACCTCCGGATACACTTCAGAAGCTGAACTTGTCCTTCTCCTGCCGCCACTGATCACCTTTGTTACCATGCATTACCTGGACCTGTACGCAACAAAGAGCAGACTGATTGTCGGAGTATTGGTGCTGATTATCCTTGCACCAATTGCATGCATGGCCTATTCCAACGTAGTTTACAATGATCTTGGTTCCAATTCAGGTACCCTCAATGGAGGGTACAACGTGACCTCATCCGTCAATCCATTAAACGGGGTCTCTGACTCCTATAACTTCTCTCTTCTGGTCTCCACGAACACCAGCGGAGTTTCAAGTTTTGGTCTGCAGATCCGGCCCATTTATTCCAGCGCTTTTACTTACAACCTGAGTTACAACCTGAGTACCGGGAAGGGTAGCCCGCTTCTCCATTATGCACATGTGGGATCAAAGCTTCTTGTCTATTTCCCCAACGCAACGCTTTCCCCGAACGCCTATAATTACACGTTTTATATCGACAACCCGAATAACATGATCTCTAATCTTGGAGCAGTTGCCTATCCATCCGCGCTTTACGCTGCCGTGATCTCGCAGTTTGTGATCAGCTACATAGTCCTGTTCAACCTTTTCTTCTTAGCAGGAGTTTTTGTCGCCAGGAGCATTTCGCACAGCAGGTCCTACCGTCAGGCAATGGAACGAAAGCAAGAGGAGCAGAAGTAGATCGGTCATGGCAACAAAGGTAAGGAAACTCCAGCTTACGGGAGGATCGACGTACATCGTTTCTCTCCCGTCTGAATGGATTCACAGGAATTCTCTGGGTAAGGGGAGCGAGATTTACGTGGAGGAAATGGGAGATGATGTCCTGATCAAGATGAAGGAAGGATCCCGCGCAGAGAAGAGAAGGAGGGTGACGATTCCGTATGAAATTGCGCCGGATGCCCTTCAGAGGGCGCTAACGAGCCTATACATAGCGGGGTTTGACACCCTGGAGGTTACCAGCGGCAAATACTTCAGAAACGAGATCAGGGAAGTGATCAAGAAGTTCTCCCGCCTTGTGATGGGGATTGAGATATTTGAGGAATCCTCTGACAGTATTGTATTGCAGAACGTTCTCAACTCTGACTCGTTCCCGCTCGAAAAGGCAATCAGGAGGATGTCGACCAATGTGAGCGTGATGCTTTCTGATGTCGGCAGAGCCCTCTCTCTCAAGGATAGAGCGCTTTTCGAGAGCGTGATCGAAAGGGATGACGAAGTAGACCGGTACCACTGGTATATATTCAGGGAGTCTAAGGGGCAGTGGAACCCGACCTCTTCATTTTTCCTCATCCTTTCAAGGATACTTGAAAGGGTTGCTGATCATGCCGTGAACATAAGCAAGCGCTTCCTGATGTACAAGCCCATGAATTATGAACCGATGGAAGTGCTGAACTCCCTGTACACTTACTGCAAATCGACCTATGAGGATGCCAGTGGCGCCTTCTATTCCCAGGATTTCCATGCCCTTAACAACCTGATTGAAAGGAAAGGGGAGATACTTAAACTCAGGGACGAGCTCCTGAAACTCTCTTCCGGGACGTCTTCAGTCCATTTCTATTCCCTTGTTTCGGAAGATGTTTCCAGGATAGGACTGTATGGCACCGATATTGCCGAGCTCACCATGGATAAGATCATTTCAGAAAACATCGACTTCAAACTTTAGCCAAATCGAATGGCGTGAGATCCGGCTTCAGTTCGCTACCGCTCAGGATTCCTGCAGGGGTTACCGGATCATGGTTGAAGATGCATACCGATTTTTCCCTTATTGCCTTCCTGATCAACTTCAGCTTCAGGTTCAGCGTATCGAGCGGGTTTGTATCGATCGCGGGGATATAATTTGGCCTAATATGGAACGATGAGGGGATGATGTCGCCGAAGTGAAGGTATTTCCTCCCCCTGATTGAAAACTCAATGACCTGATGACCGGTGGTGTGCCCTCCAACGGCCAGGACCCTGGCATCCG
>JAJYPW010000055.1 GCA_021795055.1 Thermoplasmata archaeon | reverse complement strand
TGCATCGCCCTCAACCTCAACATGTTATGGGTGGTCGCCGTGAGAGGGTCGCCTGATACCAGAATTGATACGTCCTCCTTAACTGCAGTGTCAAGCAGCTTTTCCATCTCCTCGACCTCGTCCCTGCCGATTCCCTCGATCTTCAATCCATAAGCCTTTTCATAGTCGGATATTGCCCGACCATGATGGAAAGAGGTGTAGGCCTCCATAAAAACCCTTGAACTGGCTTTCAGCGCATTCAGCCCTGTCAGAGTTATAGAATCTGGACCAAATAACCCGAGACCCACCAGATAAAGCATATCAGTGCAGGATTTCTTCCTCTATCCTCACCAGTTCGTTCAGCTTTGCCACCCTTTCCCCACCGATTGTCCCGGTCTTTATGAATTCAGACTGGAAAGCTGTTCCAAGGTGGGCAATGAAGTCGTCCGTGGTCTCCCCGCTCCTGTGTGAAATTGTGGTTTTCCATCCAGAAGTTGTAGCAAGATTCACTGCCTCCCATGTATCTGTAAGCGTCCCTATCTGGTTGACCTTGATGAGGACAGCGTTACCCGCCTTCATCTCTATTCCCTTTGCAATTCTTTTTGCGTCAGTTGTGTATATATCGTCCCCGACTATGAGCGCCCTGGATCCAACCTTTCTGGTAATCTCAGCAAAACCATCGAAGTCATGCTCATCCATGGGGTCTTCGATAAAATAGAAGCCATGAGACTTCACAAGCGAGCAGGCGTATTCTATCTGCTCGTCCCGGTCGAGTGTATTCTTCCTGTACTTGTATTTTTTACCGTCAAAAAAATTGCTGGCAGCAAAGTCCACGCCCAGCAGTATCCTGGTATTGCTAGAAGTTTCCACCTCATGTGCAGATTCTTTCACAACGTCGATTGCATCGTCATCGCTTATGCTGGCTGTCCATGCCCTCTCATCGCCCACACCAATGCTCTGATCCTTGATGAGTTCCCTGAGCCTGACACCAACCTTCTTGTGAACGAGTGAATTCAGGGTTATGCTCTCGATCATCGTCTTCCCCTGAGCCGAGACCATGAATTCCTGAATCGTGGTGCCATTCTTGCTGTGGGCTCCTCCTCCCAGAACATTTCCTATCGGCTTTGGAAGCCTGTTTTTCAGGTATCCGCCTGCATATCTGTACAGGGGGATACCAATAGCGTTTGATGCCGCCTTTGCCAGGGCCACTGAAAGAACTGTGGAAAGGTTGCCTCCGATCTCGGAGAAATTGCCGGTGCCGTCTACTTCTCGCAGCAGAGAATCAAATCCGTATTGATCAAGAGCATCAAAACCAATTATCCTGTTCTTTATCCTTGACTCGAACATTTCTATGCTCCTGTCGATCCCTTCCTTTGGATATGCCTGTACTTCTGTCTCACCAGTGCTCGCACCGGCCGGAGCGGAACAGCGCCCTGCAGCGTATGGCAGAATTATTTCCGCCTCAACCGTCTGGTTACCCCTGGAATCGAGAATTTTCCTCACAAAAACGTCAGTGATCCTGAACTCTTCATTCATCAGTCATTCATCGTCTGTGAGGATATAAAACTTCATCGTTCGCGCATTAATGCAGACACATTCCCTTTAAGTTATGGAACTGATCAGGATTGATGTCAATATACTCTCTGAATGGAAGGACGCCTTTAATTGACGACTCCAGCTATGTGTCGGAATCGGCAGCGGTTATCGGCAGCGTCACTATAGGTAAAAATGTGTGGATAGGCCCCGGTGCAACCATGAGGGGCGATTACGGAGAAATATACATAGGCGACTATTCCGCCGTAGAGGAGAACTGTGTATTGCATGCCAGGCCTGGAGAAAAGACCATTGTCGGCCAGCACGTCACGCTTGGCCACGGTTCCATAATTCACACGGGAACCGTCAGGGACTGGGCAGTAATCGGGATGGGAGCGATTGTTTCTGACTTTGCTGTAGTCGAAAAGTGGGCCGCTGTTGGAGAGGGTGCCGTGGTGAAGAACCATGACCTGATAACGGAGGAATCAATTGCTGTCGGCATACCGGCAAAGGTGATAGGAAAGATCACCGAAGAATACAAGAAGACCTGGGTCGAGTACAAGGGCAGGTACAACGCATTCTCTCTTCAGTACAGAGACCTGAAGAAGATCGGATAGACCTTACCATTCATAGAATAGTGAATACTCAGGCCTTCACGGGAACAGGAAATCCTTCAGACTGTCAGCGGGTTCCGGTCCCTTACGAACGTACCATTGTTAAGGTCATGCAAAGCAGTATTGATCTGTTCCCTTGTGTTCATTACTATGGGCCCGTACCACGCTACAGGCTCTTTAAGCGGCCTTCCTGAAACAAGAATCAGCGTGGATCGTGTCCTGCCGTTAACCATAGAGACTCTGTTCCCTGAAGTACTGAGTATTGCAGTCATGAAAGACCCTATCCTGGCACCTGAGACCTGAAAATCGGCCTCAAGTGTTATCAAAATAGCACGATAGCCTTCCTTGATTCCAACATCAAGGCTGGCTTCAGGTTCCAGAGTGATCTCAAAATAACTGGGATCGGTTATCCTGTTCCCCTTGTAATAGCCCTCCGTCTTTTCAAATTCCCCGGAGATTATGCTCACTTTTGCGCCGTTACCGTTCCCGACTCTGGGGATATCCTTTCGCAGAATGCCCGCATATGATGGAGTGGACATCTTTTGGGAGGATGGAAGATTTACCCAGAGCTGGATACCGCTAACCTTCTCCAGGGGAAAGCTGTAATCCGGGTTGAATTTCCGGTAGACTTCATCCAGCGGATGGGGCATTTCCTGATGAAATATGCCACTCCCGGCATTCATCCACTGCAGGTCGCCAGGATAGATAGTCCCCCCATGATCTTCGCTGTCTTTGTGTTCCACCTTTCCGGACCACAGGTATGTGACCGTCTCTATCCCCCTGTGAGGATGCCAGGGGAAGCCCATTATGTAATCTTCCACCTTGTCGGAGCCAAAAATATCGCATAGAAGGAATGGATCTGTGCGGGGATATGATGTTTCACCCTGGAACATCCTCTTCAGTTTTACACCTGCCCCATCAGAGGTATCCTTCCCGTTCAGTAACGCATCGACGCTTTTCAGTTCCCTGGAACCGGTTATCATACCGTTGAGACCTTAATGATCAGGTCATCCGGACTAATTATGTTAACTGATTTCCGGGCTCAAAGGCTTAAATTTAAGGCCGGCTCAAAGCACTACCGGCCAGCAAGTTTGCCTATCACCGGCATGCTTATGCTCCGGCCAGAATATGCCTGGATTCCAACGTACAGACCATACAGGTACAGCAGGAAATCCACCAGGTAATCAATTATCCTAACAGGGGGAATGAGCAGGAATGATCCAATCCATATGACTGTAATGAGTATACCAAGGAATATTGCCTGGAGCGAATGGAACTTGAGATTTTGATCCCTGTCTCCATTGATGACAAACACAATCGCACCTGACAGCCATGTGAGCAGGTAGGCAAACACCAGAAGAAGGCGCTTCTCGTTACTGTCCATGTTAACTACAGTCATAATTCGGCTTAAAAGCTATCTTCGAGACAGACACATTTATTTTGCCAGTCTCTTCTTCAAATCTGCTATCTCTTCCTTGAGTGCCTTATCAAGAGGATTCTTTCTTGACTTTGCCTCAAGTTCCACAATTTTGTTCTCAATGCTTTTCCGCTTTCTCTCAAGATCCCTCTTTCCAAGCCCCATGGTGATTAATCATTAAGCTGCATAAAATAGTTCCACATCAAGGTCTACGGTTCTCGTAATTAAGGTGTAAATGGAAACTGTTATTTTCATCCTGGCAATATTTTGCCGTGACAGTGGACTGGATATTCCTGATACCTCACGGCGATGAAATAATCGACATGCCCTCAGAAGGGGGCAGGATTATGCATGAAAAGATCAGGGAACTAGCAGAAATGGATAGAACCGACACAATTGTCGTGATATCACCACACGGATTGAACCTTCCGGAGAACTTTTCAGTTGTGAACACCGAATATTTTTACGCGAATACGAAACTTAAAACCGCCACTCTGAGGGGAAACTGGAAGAATGACCGCCCACTGGCAGAAAAAATCCTGAAAGCCACCAGAGGACTTTCTGAGGAGGCAAGGTTTATCGCTTATTCCGGGGTAATATCGCGCTTTCCCATGGACTTTGGCACTTCAATACCCCTCCATTTTTTCAGGAAGAAACCCGTGGTTATGATGGGACAGACCAGAACGGCGGACAGGAAGAAACTGATAGATTTCGGAAAGGCGCTTTATGATCTGTGCGATACTGAAGAAAAACATATCGGGATACTGCTGAGCGCGGACCAGGCGCACACACACTCGGAAACTGGACCTTACGGATTTTCGAGCGAAGCGAAAATATACGAAAGTGTCGTGAAAGATTGCCTGAAAAAAGGCAGCCTTGAGGAGCTTGTCCAAATAGATGATGCCATCGTAAAAAACGCCAAGCCTGACAGTTTCTGGAACATGTGCGCGATGCACGGAATGCTTACCTGCTCTGGGAGGAAAGCAGTCTATGATTACGGCTATGTGGAAGTGTACTTCGGGATGATCCTCGCGCATGCATCATGAGACCTGAAATGTCTCTGATTACTTTTTCTCGAAAGTGATGAATTTTCCGTCGGAGTAAGTCCTGAAATAGTAACGGAACGATTTGTCGCCACTTGTTGCAGTGCATTCCCTTCCCTTGCTGTAATTTCCTGATATCTCAATGCGGTCTATTTTATTCCATCCTGTTGCTTCCTTGACTTTCCCGACCATCGTCTCAAAAATGTCTGCGCAAATGTTGCAGCAGAACAGCATGTTATCTCCTTCTATCTCCCTCCAATATTCTCCCCATGTGGCGCTGCACAGTGCACAACCCGGATCATTGCTTGTTTTCAATCATCTCACCTCTCTGCTTCCTTGCCAAAAGATAATCGTAAAAAATATCCATAGATTTGAGGGCGACTGCCTTGCATGGCTGATCCAGATCCATCCTCCCGGAATATTCCTCGATCAGGGCCAACGCTACCTCAGAGTGACTGACATCCGCCTCGTACCCTTCCCTGAGGAAGTCCACAGCCTCATTTGTTATTGAGCCGTCTGCCAGAATCGTCTCGTCAAAATATGGGTAAGAGGCACCATACCGCCTCATATTCCTGTTTGCAATAAGTTCAAGTGTGTGCATGGCGGCCATGCCCTCCACAAATGTCCGGTTCCTGCAGACGGTATCCCAGAACCTGATAGCAGTGGCAGTCTGCGGCAGAGGAACACTTTTCAGAACGACGGATCTGGGAATGCCGTAGGATTCACCCGTTCTCAGCAGGAGTTCATGGTGCGATGCGCGATCATTGCTTCCATAGAATTCTGAGATCAGGTTTTCCATTTCATATCTCTGCACGTCCTCTTGACCGGTGTTGGCTGCAATCTGGAAACAACTCTTCGCCCACTGCCTGAGGAAGTGATGATGTTCGAACACATACCCGAGGATCGTATACCTGGTGGGATGCTGCATATCCCTTATGAATGGGTGCGGCTGGTCGCCAAGGAATTTGTCCTTCATATGCACCACTATCCATTCTCTTACGGTTCGGGATGCAAAGAACTCTTCAAGCAATATGGCGAGTTCCCCGCTGGAGATCACCCGACTTGAAATGTAACGGTTGATCCACATCACGTGATCTGGATCGCTTGCCTTCGCCTTTTCCACGAAATGGTCAGCCAGTTCCATGAAGTTATCTTCAGTTTTAAGACAGGCAGGACAGGCGATCACATGCACTCATTGGGACTGTGCTATTTCTCTTTAATGTTTTTCTGTCATTGAATGTTATATCTTTCATACGGTTTGTCCTAATGTTTCCGGCTTCCTATCTGGGCTTGCCACCAGCTTGCCAGGGGGTACGAACTTAATTAGATAAGTCAACGGCCTGATAGGATAGTAGGGGGCGCGCCATCGCGCCCTCAAATTGTCTTCCCCAAAAGTGCCACTTCTTCCATGCCCCTGTCGATTCAGGCGATATGGATGCGCCATCTCCATGATGCAGTTCCCTAATCAGTTGCACGCCCGGGTTTGCTGACATCCTCCCACGAATAAATTCGTGGGGTTCCTTTCGGAACCGGTTCCTGCT
>JAJYPW010000054.1 GCA_021795055.1 Thermoplasmata archaeon | reverse complement strand
GAGAATTGCCTTTGGCTTTCTCTGGTTTATTGACGGCTTGCTGCAACTGCAGCCGTTGTTGGGAATAGCATTTATTGAGGAAACAA
Source organism: Thermoplasmata archaeon (assembly GCA_021795055.1). Taxonomy (GTDB): domain Archaea; phylum Thermoplasmatota; class Thermoplasmata; order Thermoplasmatales; family Thermoplasmataceae; genus JACWAH01. The sequence goes on along the minus strand of JAJYPW010000054.1, from coordinate 6,075 downwards.
TCAGCCCAGGTCTTATTATGGGCAGCTACCAGCCATGGCTGAGCTCTTTGATCAGTACAGCCGCGAATGCCTGGAACCTGAATCCCATGGTCTATGATTCAATTGCCGCCACCATCCAGATTTTTGGCGGTGCGATAATGCTGATTGGGCCAAGGGATTTGCTGTACAAGCCCGTCCTTATTCTGAGTATCCCATGGTCCATCCTGATATGGGTTATTGGAGAAGGCCTAGGAAATTCCATTTCGCCAGGAGCTTCCTGGATTATAGGCTCCCCGGGCTCTGTACTGTTTTACTTGATGGCGTCCGCTTTGCTCCTTTCAAGCGAAAGACATGATCTGAGGAAGGCAGTGCGGATACTGATGATCGCAATATTCCTTGTTGAATTCGCGTGGCAGGTGATTCCATCAAATGGTTATTGGGATGGAGTAAACCTGGCGATGAATACTTACTTGATCTCTGTAAGACCGCAGTACCCTGATTTTTCCGGCTTCGAAGCATCAGTTGTCCAGGCGCTTCTCGCCAACCCCATATTATACAACTCGCTGATTTCGGCTTCACTTGCAATTTCTGCGGTACTTTGGATTCTATGGCCTGGAAGGTTAAGCGTAACGTACACCGTAGCGATCTCAATTTTGACCTGGATATTCCTGATGGGCTTTGGCGGGCTCTTCACTGGTTCCAGCACGGATCCAAATACCCAGATACCGCTTGCATGCATTTCCATTTCTTACCTGATATACCCAAAGCTCAAGATAGGTATCGCAGAATCAAAGGCTTGGAGCGGGGTCATAAAATCGCAGGATTAGACTGATAGCCACTCAGCCTGCCTGTCATTCATCATCATTCAGAATTTAGGTATATCATCACAGTGGCAAGTGTAAGTGAACATTGAGTTATTAAATTAACACATTTCTGGCGCATAAAGGTGATAAAAATGGGCCTCATGGTGATAAGAGTCGGATGCCCCAGGATCGCCGGAAAGATTAAACTCATGGTGATTTATTACTGGGCGCTTGGGGCTGTGGGGTAGCTTGGTATCCTACGGGCTTTGGGAGCCTGAGACCCCGGTCCAAATCCGGGCAGCCCCATTTCTAAGCCCAATTAGAAATGTTTCCAAAGCACATGATCCCCATACGGTCACATAACATCCCTCTTATCTTAGGTTGACTTGTTTTTAACTAATATCAAATATACAGTAATGAAACATACCCATAATTCCAGATTATTGCTAGTATTCTATGAAACTACTACTGCATGCGAGCTTAACTGCATTCATTGCCGTGCAAACGCATCACTGGAACGGGCAGAAAACGAGCTAAGCACCGCAGAAGCGAAGGACCTGATCCTGGAGATATCCAATATCGAGGGGGTATTTCCGATGCTAATATTCACTGGCGGAAACCCGATGCTGAGACCTGACCTGTTCGAATTGATGGAGTATGCGAGGGAGAACCGGGTAGCATTTTCGCTCAGCCCTGCAGTCACCGACAGACTCGACGACACTGCCCTGGAGAAGATCAGGAAAGAAGGTGTCTCTTCGATCTCCATTAGCCTTGACGGTTCCAATTCAAAAATTCACAACGGAATTCGGCGATATGACTCATTTGATCGCACGGTTGAACTGATACGGAGAGCCATGTCCATGGGAATTAATGTGCAGGTGAACACCACCGTCATGAAACAGAACGTAATGGATTTGCCAGAAATCCTATCTCTTCTTGTGGATCTGAAAGTACCGGTCTGGGAGGTCTTCTTCCTGGTAAAGACAGGAAGGGGGACTACCGCAGAGGAAATTACAGCATTGGAGTTCGAATCTGTCAACCTTTGGCTGGCAAGCATAAACCTGGGCACAATCAACGTAAGGACTGTCGAAGGCCCGTCCATCAACAGGCTCAGAATCCAGAGGCTCAGAGAGGTGAACAATTTCGACGTGGAATTGTTCCGATTCCTTCACGGCAATACGGATCGTTCAATGATTGGAACCGGCTTTAATGTCCAGACCCCCAGGCAGAGGATAGAAACCCTGTTCATTTCGTCCACAGGCGAAGTATATCCGTCTGGATTTCTCCCGGTAAGGATCGGAAACATAAGGGAAAAGACCCTTTATTCCATGTACAGGAGCAGTTCGGTTCTTGAAACGCTCAGGAAAATGGGGAATAATGTCGAAGGAAAATGCGGGTATTGCGGTTACCGTACGCTTTGCGGCGGATCCAGGGCCAGGGCATTTGCGGCCACGAGAAATTACCTGTCCTCTGACCCCCTGTGTCCTTATGTTCCCGAAATAGCCTATTAAAAATGCGATCATACTACTAAAGTTTCCTGGTGCCGCATTTTACGTGACCCGGGATGAATGCTTAAACCCGCAGAGAAGACAGCTTTCACAATTACCCTAATATCGTATTAATCATATTTATTACCTAAGAGATAATCAACTTTGGAATGCTTCAGGAAAGCGAGTACATCAGGAACCTCAGACAGAACCAGCACAAGATTACCCCGCAGCGACTCAGCCTAATCAAGTACATATGCGACAACGAGGGTCATTTCACGGCTGAGGAGGCATTTACCAAACTCAGGGAAAGTGAACCGACAATAACGCTTGCAACCGTATACAACATTTTGAAGATATTCACCAGTTCCGGGATCCTTAACACGTTTGAGCATAAGGGTTCTAGATGGTTTGAGACAAACAGCGCCCTACACATTAACTTCATCTGCGACGGGTGCGGCAGGATCGAGGACATAGATACCGCTGACATTACCCCGCTTATAAGAAGGGTCAGGGAAAGCGGGAACACCTTCACCTCTGGAACCATTCTGATGAGAGGATACTGCAAAAAATGTGCAAAGTCCCGGGAAGACAATCACTAATTCTTTTTCTCTTCGTTCAGGTGTTTTGCGAATATTAGCGGGTTTAGATTGGTCAAGAACTGGGTGATCTCCTTTATGGTCGTTTCTCCTACCAACAGTGTAAGCGCATAGAATACCAGCAGGGCCATAACTGAAACTGCCAGAAGGTCTAAGAATGGATACGGCTGCACGACCATTATGAACAACTCCAGCAGGATAATCTCTACCGAAGCTGGCAGCATAAGTTTGAGTATACCCGCCCTGAATCTGTAACCCGTAATCTTCCTCACGTAGTGCATCATGTGAACTGCTGCATAGAGTGCTGCGATTGTGCTGGCAAGAGCAGCCCCATCAACGCCAAGAGAGAAGAAGGAGGTCCCAGCGAAACTCTGGGGGATAAGGACAAAATCGAGGACGATGTTTATTGTGACCGATATCGTGCTGACCATTCCCACCGTTCTGGTCATCCCCTTTGCGATGATCGCAGACTGGAATGGCTGGTAAAATGCCGTCAGCAGGGCTGTCAAAGAAAGTAATGGGAGAACCAGAGCGTACTCCTTGTAGTATCCGTTGAAGATATTGAGAATGTACGGGCTGAGTACAAAAGTGATCACGATGAAGGGTAGCACAAACAGTATGATGATCCGCTCAAAATCATTGATGCTGTCATTCACGTACTTCAGGTCTCCGGATTTCATGTACCGGGTCAGGAGAGGAACAAAAAAGATGGAAATCGCCACCGACAGATTGAGAAGAATGACGGCAATCCTCTGGTTAAGGTAGAATGCTCCTGTAGCAGTCGCCTGCCAGTAGAACTGGATCAGGACCTTGTCTATATTCTGGTTTATAGTGCCAAGGCTCATGGCAAAAGCAAGTGGCAGTGCAATAGCTGTGAGCGATTTCATCATTTGCCCGTTAGGCCTTGAAAATTTCCATGGTCTACCGAGCAGCATTGACAGCCCAAAATAGGCACTGAAGCTGGCAACATAGATCAACGGCAGGATATAGACCATCTCCGCCTGCCCTATGTTAATGAAGTGCTCATAATATAGCGCTCCGAATCCAACAAACGCACCGTTACGTATGACTGCCTCGACAATGGATGGAATGCTCATGCGCGCTGAATGAATCCTGGAAGTGAAGTTGGACTGGGGGAAAGCAAGCAGATTCCGAATGAAATAATATGGAATCAGTTCAATGATCACCCAGAATTCTGAGGTATACTCAAATCCCTTGCGAAGCACATCGGTCCATAGTAGAAGTGAAACTATGGTGATTGATGAAAAAACAATTCCGAGTATGATCTTTACAAAGAAATATGTGGAATTGACAGCTGCCTCATCTTCCCCCTTTGAGTGAGCCCTTATAGCTGCTGTCGAAAACCCAAGATCCCCAAGGAGCGAAAAAAGTCCTACAAATCCTATTCCGAAGGAAAGGATACCCCACGCCAGCGAAAAAAACCTGGTTATGAAGAATAGTCCTACCACCCCAAAAATAGAGTTTATAATGTTTTGCGCTACCATCACTGGAGATTTATTTGCAAGCAATTTTGGGTAATTGCAACCCTTGATTATAATCGTTCCATCGATATCGCTGGTTATTTCTATTGAATGAATATGTGCCTTCAAAGGTAATGGACAAGCTCAAAGGTTTCAGGGACTTCTACCCGGAAGAGATGAGACAGCGGAGAAGGATATTTAATGTCTGCAGGGAAGTTTCACGGCTCTTCGGCTACGAGGAAATTTCGTTCCCGAGCATAGAGCCGCTAGAGTTGTTCAGGGTAAAGTCTGGCGACCAGATCCTTGATCAGACCTATTCCTTCAGGGATAAGGGCGCAAGGGAACTGACACTTATTCCAGAGGCGACACCTTCGGTATCAAGAATGCTTGCGGAAAGGAAGGACCTGCCCAAGCCTGTAAGATGGTTCAGCCTCGAGAAATACTGGCGCTATGAGGAACCCCAGGCCGGGAGAACCAGGGAGTTCTACCAGTACAATGGCGATCTCTTTGGCCCTTACTCGGAACTCGCCGACGCAGAGATTATAGGTTTGGCCGGATCAATACTGGATAACCTCGGGCTGGGGGAAAAGTATGAATTCCACGTCAGCCACCGTAAACTGATGGAGAATATCCTTCTTAAGCTTGGAGCCCCACAACCTGCTGACGTGTTGCCTGTGATCGACAGGTTCCATAAAATCCCAGAGAACGCATCGATAGAGAAACTTGAGCAGGCCGGTATTCGTGGTGATGGGCTTGATAGTCTCATTCACATGTTGAAGGGGAGGGTAAACCTCGAGACCCTTGATACTTTCCTGGGCAATGCAGGTCTAGGTCTAGCGGGATTGCCTGAGGTGGAATGGCTCAAAATGGTTGGAATTCTGCTTAAATCTTATTCTGTAAAGAATGTGGTTTTCGATGCATCCATTGTCCGCGGCTTTGCATATTACACCGGTACAGTATTTGAAGCGTTTGACCTGAATGAGGAGAACAGGGCTATACTGGGAGGCGGCAGGTATGACAACCTGGTATCGGTGATTTCAGGAACCAGCATACCAGCCATAGGATTTGGTATGGGGGATGTTGTGCTCGAACTTGTGATGAAAGCCTCTGGAGTCTGGACGGCCACAGAAGGTGAGCTGATTGTTGCAGTATGTTTTGCATCCGGAGACTGCGTGACATATGCCCTCGATCTTGCCAGCCAGCTAAGGAAGCATGGCATATCCGTACTGATCTCACCGGAATCTAGGCCTCTTTCTTCACAGATGAAGGATGCCTCAAGGCATGGCGCAAGATTCGCCCTGATTGTGGGCGAAAAAGAAAAAGAAAAAGGCACAGTGACGTTAAAGAGGATGTCGGACGGTTCCCAGAAGACGGTTGCGATCAGGGAAGCGATAACCGTTTTAACTGGAGAGGTCAACCATCTGGTTGAATAAGGTTTATATCCATTCGGAATTTTACCCAATTGGATAACTTTGTCAGTAGCCTTCGTTTTGATTAGTACGATTCCGGGAAAGGAGCGTGAAGTGTACGACAAGATTTCCAAGATAAAGTATGTTGCAGAACTTCACCCTTTGTTTGGTGAGTATGACCTGATGGTGAAAATCGATGCAACTGACTTCAGCGAGCTTGGAAAAATTGTAATCGATCAGATCAGGACGATTGACGGAGTGATCGACACGAAGACTTTAACAGGTATTAAATTATGAGGTAATAAATATGTCAACAG
>JAJYPW010000053.1 GCA_021795055.1 Thermoplasmata archaeon | reverse complement strand
GACCAGACCTTCCGGACATGAAGCCCCCGGCTGGATGGTTTCCAGGTTTTGCCCTGATCGTTTGAGGCAAACACCCCCTCGGTGAGAGTGGATGCGAAGAGGTTCCCATTCCCGTCGTGGATTGCATAGTTCACGCTCTCGCCTTTCAGAAATGGTTTGTCGATATTCCAGTTGGTCCTGTCTGCATCCGATGTGATCAGAAAACCTCCATTTTCGGTCGCTACTGCAATCGTTACTGGTTCTGTAGTCATTTTGAACAATTATTACATTAGTACATTAATAATTTTTCGAAATCACGAACTGATATTCTGTGCATAATTTCGGCAAATTTGAAAGGACTAAAATGAATGTTCCGCGTCAAACCAGCATTCCAACAGGGTTTGAGGTGTTACAAAGCCTCATCACACTTGCAAAATGGATCCCTTAAATATTGAGTGGACACTGCATTAAACCTTCTGCGTTTACGAGGAAAAAGCGTGATTCGACAGAACCAGATTTATTTGCATGTTCCCTTGAAGAGACTTTACGCTTAAACTGCTATTCTAAATGGAAATTAGGTGCAGGCTGATTATTTTAAGTGCAATGTCTATTTGAACAAACCCATTAAATACACGCTGAAAATGGAACATTGTGCGGAACATCAGGATTGTAGAATATTTAGAATCGTCTTACAAAGTTAAAACGATAATTCTGGTCTCATTTGTCATAACATTTGCCATAACCGATCAGTATCTTAGCAGATACGGAGTGTCTATCTTTTACAGCAGGTTTGCAAACTTTTTCCAGGCTACCGACACCCTCTCCGTCTACGCTAACATGATTGGTCTTTTGCTTGCATCGTACGCAGTGCTGGTCGCACTTATCCCAAATTTTACCGGAGAAAGCCTCAAGATGCCTATATTCTCTCAGGTAAACAGGTTGTTTGTTTTTACCATACTCACCGGGATAATGCTGATGATACTGGATTTCGCGCAGGGCATAATTCCTGAAAATGGGGTATTCTCATTTCAGGGAGTCCCGTTTTTCATGGATGTGCAAATTTTCTTCTTTATCAGTCTTTTATGCGGGATGGTATTCTGCGTGCTTACTATATCTGAAGTTTTTGAAATCATAAGGTCGAAGGGAGGGAAACACAACCCTCCAGCGAAGAGGAACAGCAGGGAATTTTAATGAGTGATTTCATTTTCGCACTGGAAAGCAATAGAAAAGTATTAAACCAAAACATGGAATACACTCTCGCACTTATGTCTGTATTGGGGTTTGCATTAGATGTTAAACTGCATTTCTGTGACATGGGTGAGGAGTGCTAGTCGATGACAAAATGTCCTGTATGTTCCCAGACTTTCCAGAAAGGCGATTACCAGGCGCTGGCAAAGCATCTTGCGCAGGCAAGTGAGAAAAATGATCCTTTCCATGTTGCCTGGCTTCAGGATTATGTACCCATGCCGAATTATGCAAACCCGGACTTCCTGAATCATCTGAGGGATTTCTTCAAAATTTCTGATGGAAGCCTGAAGAGCTGGATAGCTACAAAATTTACACGCAAGTTCTACTCTGAAAAACCTCACCCGTTCATTGAGGCAATGCAGAAGCCAAAAAAATCCATTTTCATGGGGTACGGAGTGGAGTATTACTTCTTCCTGCGACAGAAAATTAAGGCCCTCGCTTATGTAATTGCAAAGACCGACAAGGATGATGTTCAGAAGCTCGAGGCAAAGATCATAACGCCCAACATTGTCTATGACATGAAGGACGGAAATTCTGAGATTGTACTTCTCTACAGGATGTACGAGGGGCTGGGCATCACAAGAGAGAGTGTGCATGCCAGCATGCCTCTGCCGCCGACCATCTATTCTCTAAAGGTCTGGAACTCCATTGCTGAAAGTGATCACTGGCTGGAGACAATGGCTGCGATGAACACAATGGACCTCTTTTACTGCAGCCAGCTGAAGGATTTCGGCGCAAAGTTTCCTTATTTCTCGCCAACAGTGCTTGACAATGAGTGGATACCTGACTCGGTGAAACACTACCTGAAATTCATAACCGACTCCCCCAACGAATTCTCCATGGACTCGCTGGACTTGATAGAAAAATACGCAAAGGAACTCAACCTCATAGAGGAGGTACAGTCATCTTTCATGAGGTCACTCGACGCGATGGATCGCCACCTCCAGGCAAGACTGACAAGGTCAAAGCAGTATGAATCCAAGTAGCGCTCAGAACCGGGATCTGCTTATCCAGTCGATTGAGATCCGGGAGCTTGGCGTTACAGTCGAGGTGCAGTACAGGCTTAATTTCGATGCAGAAAAGATCTGCGGATTCGCCCATGTCTACGACACCTCCCACAAAGACGCTGAGGAGATTTTTGAGATATACAAGGAATATTACGAATGCTCGCTCACAGAAGACCAGATAATAGAAAGGTTCAACGTCCTTGTCAAGGACATCAGGGAAGGCAGACTCAGTGTCTCACTTTGAAACCAGGTTTACAGTTATTTCCACGTTCTGACCGTCCTTCAGAGAAAGGGTATCTCTGAGGTATTCCGGAGATATAACCTCAACCGTGTTTATGTGGACTGTCCTTTCCGGCATTATCAGTGCACATTCAACTCCATCCATTTTTGCCCTGAATGCCTTTACCGGGCCAAAGGTCCTGTCCTCGGTCCGGAAACCTTCTATGGTGATGCCGGACGAATCCTTCAACAGCAGCGCGTTTGCCTCCTGCCCGTCGGACAGCCTGATGTTTAGGGTGCCAAGGAAGGGTATGTATCCAAGTTTCTGCTGGAACTGTATAATGTAATTTTTCCTCGAGATGTAGTATTTCCCTTCTCCAAGGCCGCTTTCGACCGTACCGCGTATTGTTATGCTGTCAATATTGCCCAGTATCAGTGAAAGCTCTGCAAGCTGCCCCTTCAGATAATTCAATCCCTCTGAGGTTAGCGAGACCGTCTGCCTCCTCCTCTCCGGAATCCTCGAGATCAATCCCTGCCTGGAAAGGGAGATGATTGCCCTGGAGGCGGTCTGTTGGCTGAGGAAAGTCATCTTTGCGACCTCCTCCGTTGAGATGTTCACCTTACCGGATCGCGTTGTCAGGCGCCTGAGGCATTTCAGGACCTTATATTCCGTGCTGCTGATCTCTTCCATCATACCGCCTCCACAGCTCCGGAGCTGCGCATCCCGTAGGTTCTTATGCCGAGCGATTTTGCCCTGGCTATCAGTTCCCCATCATTGCTCAATATTGAGCAGCCATTCGCCATTGCGGCCTCCAGCACGCCCTCATCCCCATCCCTGGTAGAAGTTACTGTATCTGTGCTGGAAAAGACTTTTAGCGCCACCCTGGCATCAACATTGGCCCTCGACAACCCTCCGAGCTCGGCTATCACCGATCCTGGAAGAAGCAGCTTCCCGAGATCAGGAATTCTTGAAATTTCCACAGTCAGGTTGGCCTTCTTACGCACTGAATATATCAAAATGTTTGTGTCCGCAATAACGCAGTTAGAACGCAAGCGATCACTTTTTGATTACTTCAGCTATTGCGACTCCTCTTCGCATTTTCTTGATAAGCACCCTGACCGTTTCGCCTTTGCGAACTCCTGGCACTATAACCGTATATCCCTTATAGGATGCCTTTCCCTCGCCCGACTGTCCGATTTCGTTGACAGTCACGGTATATTCCTTTCCCTCCTCGACGTCCGCTTCCGACGTCTTGATGTCCCTTGACAACTTGATCGGACTCTGGCTTCCGCAGGCTTTGCATATCAGGAGATCAACACGTCCCTCCCGCTTTATCTCAGTATCAGGAGAACCGCATTCATAACACTTCACGTATATTTCCATATACTTGTTGATTTTGGTAAGTACATCATCCTGCGAGACTTTTTTGTTAATTATAAGCCTCTTTCCATCTATGTTCGCACCAATCCCGAATTCCTTGGTAAGGAATTTTGAAACCTGCTTTCCATCCCTGTTTATCACTTCAATGATGTCACCAAAATTTCTGACAAGTGTTGTGCGCCCTTCCGTGAGCACTTCTGGATATGGAACCTTGAGCCTCATTTCCCTCCTGTCCGACTTGGAAAATGTGCCTTCAGCTTTCTTCAATAGCTCCTCATAATCGTAATCAGACATGCCTCTGTATTGCGTCCATCTTATAAACCAATTTCAATCGTTACAATGCGTTTATTAACATATTCTGTATTTAATAATTATATAATTTAGGTCATCCCTGGTATGTTACCATACACACGTAAGCCCACAACTACACAAATGCCTGTCATGTATGCCCATTTGTACATACATTTATATACCACCATGCGAATGTTGTATGTACGCGGTGGAAGTCTTGGAGAAAGAAGAGAAGCTGACAATAAGAATTTCAGAAGAGGATCTTCTGACAATAGATCAATTCCTTGAGGAACATCCGCAATACGGAAGTAGATCGGAGTTCATCAGGGGGGTTCTATTTGACTTCATATCTATGAAGACAGGGAAATCCAGCAAGTACTACTACTCCATGAGCAACGCCAGCAAGACGGGCAAGGAGAACATCAGCATATCAATCCCCTCCGGACTGAGGGACACAATAATGGCAGCAATTAGCAGTGGTGTCTTTACTGCATACGAAGATGCGATCGAGGAAATTCTCAAGTACAGCTATACCGAAAAATACGTTTACACGCTGGTCAAGAAGAGGATTGAAGAACAGAAGAATCTGGAGCAACTTTTGGACGATTTTGCTCGCCGCCCCAGGTTCATTTCCGGGAGAAACGCCGCAGAAGAAGAAACTAGGGAGTATAGATAGAAATGGAACAGGAAATAGAAACGGTGCCAGTAGAGGAAGTTCTAACGAGCAACCTCAGCAGGATTGTGAATGACTTCGTAGAAAGAGATGACACTTCGGTTTTTGCTATCGGCAAGGCTGCCTCGAAAGTGATCAAAGGATACATTTCGGACAACTCTGACCAGGTAAGCTTCACCTCGATAGTGCCTGAGAGCCTGGGCACTGGATCGAAGGTTTTGCCCCAGGGGACCCATGTAAAAGGAAGGAGAAAGCCGAAACTGGGGTTCTATGAGGTAGAACTTGATGAGCAGTACAGCACGGCGAACCTGAAGAACGGGATGGCTCTGAGCATAATGTTCAAGATCAAGCAGTTCGTAGTGAAGAAAGACTACCTTCAGCAGCCGCTCGAGTTCATTTGCGAGCAGATCCTGAGTTCTGTTCCTAAATCCATGTCTTACGTGTTGATCAGTGCTTTTGGTGGTGACTTTGCAGAGAGACTCCACAGGACTATGGCAAGAATGCTGATGAAAAGGGATTTCCAGATCATAAACCTGGTAATCATTCCAGCAAAGTTCGAAAAGGAAAGGAGAAAGAAGGCAATCAATGGAGCCATTGGCCTTGATGCGGAAGTCGGCAATGTACACGTTTACGACAATGACAAATTCATGGTGAACGACAAGGTCATGAGCACGGACGTATCGTTCATCGACTTCGAGGCGATGAATGCCAAGATCAACAGGGATATCGGGCATCTTGTCGCGAGACTCTCTGAGAGGGCTGCCTTAATCAGGAACAGGTTTGAATACTGATACTTTTTATATTTTCTATTATACCCCCTTTTATTGAACCCTATTAATGTGACGCTGGCTGTTTCAACTTCCCAGAACACATCATTCTACTCAAGCTCTGCTTTTCTGATAATCATAGTTCTTATTGTATTTGCAAGGTTGATCAGGAACGCAAGCGGAAGGCGGTTCAGCGAAAGGAGACTCTTTACCCTGCCTATCATGCTTCTGGTCATCACCCTGCTCGGTTTGATAGACGTACCGATCGGCTATTACGTGTATTTTGCAGCTCTCATTGTTGTAGGTCTCCTTCCGGGCCTGAGGTGGGGGGAGGGTGCATCCGTCTACAGCGTCGATGGGAAACTGATGTATCGGCGTTCCCCCGTGGTTCTCGCACTCTGGGCTGTCTCCCTCGTAGCCAGAATTGCGATCGAGATTGCGTTCCCCAGCAATCTGTACGCCCTGGTCATTGTCGAGGGCATACTTTCATTCGAAAGCGGGATGATAATTGGGGAGAGCAACAGACTCTGGAGGAAGTATAGGGACATCGTTTCCAGTCTGACAACACAGGGCTCACAGTAGTTATATCCGCAAGTCATAAACCATAGATGCCTAAGTATGACCTCATCGTGGTTGGTGCCGGAATAGTCGGATTGACCTCTGCGCTCTATATCAAGAAGAACAACCCTGACCTCTCAATTCTGGTCG
>JAJYPW010000052.1 GCA_021795055.1 Thermoplasmata archaeon | reverse complement strand
AGGCTGAGGTCAAGGTTATTCATAAGCTCCGTGAATTCCTGCGGCATTGCCTTCACGCCCATCCAGAAGCTGTAAAATACGTAATAGAATGTGCTGATGAAACCAAGGAACAGCACGAAGACCTCGTCGGTAAGATACCCGAACATGGAAGAGACAAATACCGAGGTGGCAAGAAAAATGAATGGGAAGTAGATTGGAGTAGGGTAGGAGGCAAAAGTCTGGATTACAGGAAGTCCGATCTTTTCCCCCGTCCGGTTGGTTGCGAAATAATATCCAACAAAGATGGCAAACACCATTGACACCGCCACAATGATCAACACCCTCAGGTAATCATATAGGAGGTCGACCAGCAAACCGGGAGTATCGCCGATCAGCATCATCCATGTACCGTAAGATACCTTTGAGACTATGTCGTATACGCCATACACCAGGGCGGCAAGAATTGCCAGCCCGATAACAGCGGTAAGGTAATTGATCCTTCTCTTCTTCTCAGGCTCGAAATAGTCGTCAATGGCTACCCTGCTCTTTCTTTCCCTGTTATAGTTCGCAAGTTTTATGAGGGGATTCCTTGACAATATTCCTGACCTTCTAGTGGCTTCGAGCAGGTTCAGTCTCCCCCTGCGAATCACCGGGATGTCGGTATCAAGGGCATACCTTGCGACCGATCTCTTTGTTATTTCCCTGAACAGTAAAATAACGGCGACTATGACAACGCTGAGCAGGAAAAGCGCCAACTCTACGTCAGCCCAGTCACCGGCGATCACATAGCTGGAAATGATGGAAGTGATGCCAAACACCCTGTATGACTTGGACCCGATTGAAAATGCCTCACTGACCGTAATATAGAAAAAGCCGTCGGAAAAGCTTGGGAAAAGGTTGGCAACTATCCTTGGCACGGAGAATGGGATGTACAGCCTGGTGAGCTTCTCAAAAAAGGTCAGTCTGTAATTCTCGCTCACCTCCACCATTTCTTTCGGGACGGTCTTGAATGCCTGATATTCCCCGATCCAGATATTCCAGACCACTGCCGTGAAGACCAGGAAATCCACGGCGAGTTCTGAACCAAGTGGTCCGCCTATGCCGGCAACGAAAACCAGGAGAACGACAGGGAAAAAAGAAATTACGGGGACAGATTCAAAAACTTCAACGAATGCCACAAAAATGTTCTCGAAAAGCCTGCTCTTGATCGCATAGTATGAAAGGAACCATCCCACTACTATGGAAAGGAGGATGAGCCCAAGCACCCTTGAGGTCGTTGCGGAAATGCCCGCGAGAATTAAGAGCACTGCATCCGTCACCGTTGCCTCCCCTTCTTGTTAGTGAGGTAGTTATACATCAGATCGAGGTAGCTGTTAAATTTAGGATCTCTCGGGCTCCTCGGCCTGGGCATGTCTATATCTACCCTTGCCACCACCGTGGCTGGCGACCCGTTCAGGACATATATCACGTCAGCAAGCTCAAGGACCTCTGACAGGTTGTGGCTGACCATGATCACAGATCTGAGGGGCAGATTCTTGTTGAAAAGTATGCTGTAGATATCCTGCCTGATACCTTCCGCCGTAAGCTCATCCAGATGGGCGAACGGTTCGTCCATCAACAGCACCATCGGATCGGCAGCAATCGCCCTGGCAATAGCGACCCTCTGCCTCATTCCGCCGCTCATCTCCTTGGGATAAAGCTCCTCAAACCCATGCAGCCCTACCACCTCAAGCGCATTTATTGCAACCTTCCTGGCTTCGTCCCTGCCGAGGTGCTTTGGGATAAGGGAAAGCATGACGTTATCGAGTGCAGTCATCCATGGGAAAGTCACGATCGACTGATGGACGAGCACTAGTTTTGGGGATGGCCTGAGGACAGGTTTTCCGGCCAGTCGTACTTCCCCCTTAGAGGGTTGGAGGAAACCTCCTATCAGTCTCAGGAGCGTGGACTTTCCAACGCCAGATGGGCCAACCAGGCCAACAAATTTCATGTCTTCGGCTACCAGGTCAACGTTCTCGAATACCTTGTATTTATTCTCAAACATGAAATCGAGGCCCCTCACCTCAATCGTTGTTCCAAGTAACCACCTGCCGCCGCATTGTCAGATCGATATTAAATTTCACCGCAGGGCATTTTCTTCACTCCGATGGTCTTTCGAGGTCTCTTGATCTCATCTGCTGGTCTTCCGACGCCTTGTCATAAGGGTATGTGACATCGATCTCGCTTGCCTTATTGATCTCGGAGACCTGATCTTCCGACAGGGACCATCCGGTTGCCCCAATATTTTCCACAAGCTGTTCCCGTTTCCTTGCCCCGACTATTGGTGAAGTGACAGCTGTATTGCACAACAGCCAGTTAAGCGCTACCTGAGACATGGTTTTGCCTGTACTGGTGGAAACCTGACCAAGGATGTCCAGGATCTTTCTTGAACGCTCATTCTCAAGCCTGAGGTACATCTCCCTGTGCTTCGAGTCTCCAATCCTGGTGCCTTCCGCCGCCGAGGAGATACCCGTTCTGTACTTGCCCGTGAGGAATCCTCCGGCCAGTGGGCTCCATGGGAGCACTGCGATTCCCTCCGCCTTCGCCATTGGGAGCAGTTCAAATTCCGTCGCCCTTACCACGATATTGTAGTGCGGCTGCAGGCTCACGGGTTCATGCCAGCCTCTTGATCTGCAGAGCATCAGGGCCTTTTCGAACTGCCATGCCCTGAAATTGCTGATGCCTACATAATGTATGATCCCATCGTCGACCATTGAGTTGAGCGTGGAAAAGGTTTCCTCAAGAGGCGTCAGAGGATCCCAGGCATGCAACTGGAACAGGTCTATGTAATCAGTCTTGAGACGTGCGAGGCTCTGCTGTGCAGCATGGATCAGGTGTTTCCTGGACAATCCCGCGGTATTGCTCCCAGGTCTGGTCCTGAATCGTGCCTTGGTCGCAAGGACCAGGTTTTCCCTGTCCTGTCCGGAGAGCCACCTTCCAACAATCTCTTCGGATTTGCCCTCTGAGTAGACGTCGGCAGTGTCAATGAAGTTCCCGCCGGACTCTAAAAACGAATCAAGAATGGAAAAACTCTCCTTTTCGTCTGCCTGCCAGCCGAAGGTCATAGTTCCAAGGCATAGCTCGCTCACAAGGGTACCGGTTGTTCCAAGCCTCTTCAGTTTCATTCTTAATAATAAGTTCATGGCGTAAATATGTTATCTGCCGGGTTGCGGATGCGAAACCTGACACAATCACAGTCAATGGTAAGCATCAAAACATGCAGAAAACGGTGAGCCAGGGATAATGTGGGGTCAAAACTAAAATCGAGTCTGCACAGACCGCGGGCGGCGTTATTGAACCAGATTCTTTACTCTTTCATACCGGCGCAAACAAGGAAGGGATCATAGGCAGATACAGATCAGAAAGCCTCATCTTCCAGGAATGACGGCTCACTTTCTTATTGCATGTGGGCAGAACCAATATCTTATTGTGCCGATTTCAGCTATAGCTGTTACGATCAGTTACGCCGTAACTGGAAGCATCTCCCGTATCGCCGGACACAGGGAATTATGCAGGAACCGGTTACTGCGATCACGTCAGCATGTCCAATTTCAGATTGAAGGTGGGATCAAATGTGGGCAAAGGAAAGTCAAGCCTCAAGCGATTTTCAGATCGACAGGCTCGTTGTTGGGCCCCTTATGACCAACTGCTACATCCTCTCATCAGGTGGCGAATGCCTTATATTGGACCCGGGAGATGATGCGGCCCGAATTCTTCAAAGGGTGTCAGACTCACATTTGAAGCTCAGAGCTGTTGTCAGCACACATGGGCATTTTGACCATTTGCTTGCTGCCGGGAAGGTATCCAAAGAACTTGGGGTACCGTTTTGTCTCCACGAGATGGACAGAGACACACTGACTAAATTTTGGGGATTGGCTTCCAGACATGGCGCTGCAGGCAAACCTCCGGTACCGGACATTTACCTGCAAGGCGACGAATTTTGGGACATCGGCGGGAGGAAAGTTTCTATAATTCCTACACCGGGCCACACATCGGGGAGCATTTCTATTCTTGCAGGCAACCGCCTTTTCACCGGAGATACCCTGTTTAATGGATCGATCGGCAGAACAGACATCGGAGGCGAAAATCATGCAATGGTCAGGTCCCTCAGGAAAATAATGTCATTGCCGGAAGACACAGGGATATTCCCGGGGCATGGCGAACCTACAACCATAGGCATGGAGCTTGACACCATGAGATATTTCATAAAACTGCTTGGCACCTAGGCCCGGATTGTGACTATGCGGGCGCGACGGCCCCATGCAAGTTTAAATAGAGGCGAGAAATCATTTTGGAATGTTCTGTCCAAAATGTGGAACAATGCTTGTAAAATCCCAGAACGGTTTTGTATGCCCCTCATGCGGATACGAAGCCGAAAAGGACAGCATCAAGGGCACCAGGATTGTCAATAAGGCATCCGACAAGGAAGTCATCATGATCTCCGAGGAGAAATCTGCCGAACCGCTGGACTCAGATGCAGTCTGCCCCAAATGCCATAGCACCGGCGCCTATTTTCTGCTCAAGCAGACAAGATCGGCAGACGAACCGGAAACCAAGTTCTACACCTGCGCGACCTGCGGCCACAGATGGAGAGAATACTGATTTATAAGCAGAGATTGCATCTAAGGATTTGTCGTAGTGGTTGGGATGGTACTTGAGGCCCTTTCAGGGTCCCTGAAGGATACAATAAGGAAGATAGGAAAATCTGCATATGTAGACAGAGAGGTAATAGCCGAAGTCTCAAAGGACCTGCAGAGGATACTGCTGAAATCTGACATAAACGTGAAGCTGGTTGTAGCTCTTACCAATACCCTGGTGAAGAGGGCAACTGAGGAAAAGCCTCCTGCGGGAATGCTGCAACAGGATTTTGTGGTGAGGATACTCTACGAGGAACTTCTTTCTCTCCTTGGAGAGGATTCAAAGATCCAGATCAGGCCGCAGAAGATCCTTCTTGTCGGTCTTTACGGGCAGGGAAAGACGACATCTGCCGGAAAACTGGCTAAATTCTTTGCCAGGAAGGGCATGTCGGTGGGGCTCATTGCAGCAGATGTTCACAGACCTGCAGCCTTCCACCAACTGCAGCAGATATCCAGGCAGGTGAACGCAGAATTCTATGGCGATGAAAAGGAAAAGAACCCTGTAAAAATATGCAAAACCGGGCTTGAAAAACTCAGGGACATTAATGTACGGATAATTGACAGCAGCGGCAGGGACTCGCTCAGCGACGATCTGCTTGAAGAGATAAAGAGGATCAAGAATGTTGTCAGCCCGGATGAAACCCTTCTCGTAATAGATGCTACGATGGGGCAACAGGCCGGTCCTCAGGCAAAGACGATGGATGAGGTGGTGGGAATCTCAGGAGTCATAATCACCAAGATGGACGGGACTGGCAAGGGAGGAGGTGCTCTAAGCGCAATATCCATTCTCCACAAGCCAGTATTTTTCATTGGAACCGGGGAGCACATGGATGATTTCGAGATATTCAACGCAAAGAGATTCCTGTCGCGTCTCATGGGGCTCGGTGACCTCGAATCGCTGCTTGAGGTGGTTCAGGAAGCGGAGATTACGCCGGAAGAGACGGAGAAGTCCATCAACAAACTCATGAGCGGCAAGTTCAACCTCAAGGACATGTACGAAGTGTGGGAGAAATTTTCAAAGCCGGGGTTGATGGGGAAGCTGTTCCAGTCGCTCCCGATGGCAAAGATGCCCGGCGTGAAGAAGATAGATGAAGGGGCCTTCGAGAATGCCGAAAACAAGCTCAGGGTGTACAGGACTGTGATGGACTCAATGACATTCCAGGAGCTTGAGGAACCGGAAGTGATCAACGCTCAGCGCATATCCAGGATTGCAAGGGGAAGTGGTCGACCGGAGCAGGATGTGCGTTCCCTTATGAAGGAATTCAAGGGGATGAAAAAGAACCTCAAGGAGATACAGGGCAACCGCGGGTTCAAGAAAATGCTCAAGGCCCAGATGAAGAGCGGGAACTTCGGCCTTGAGAATATGGATAACCTGACCGGCGGATCAGATTAGATCCTCCAGTTCTTTCATCAGCTCGGGATATTTCTGCTGGACCGCTTCCAGGATAGCCTGCGTCGAAATATCATTCACCTGCACCTCGGATACGACATCGACCAGCTTGTCCATTATCTCGTCCGAGAGAGTGGCCAGTTTCTCCTTTGCAAGCCAGTTCCTCAGGTGTTTTCTCTCGAACTTGTCCTTGACCATCCTCTCGTACTTCGACATCATCTCCTGGCTGTAATCGTCCTTCTCGATCGCCTCCTTTGCAATGGATGCGGCGTATTTTCCGGAAATGTAGGAGTTTGCTATGCCTCCTCCTGTAATGGGATCAATGAGCCTGGCTGCATCTCCCACAAGCAGGAGACCTGGCAGGGTGAACTTGTCCTTGACCTTTGATACAGAAACGCCTCCGGTGATGTACTGTATGGTCTTGCCTTTGGAATAACCTGGGTGGTTCTTAATCCAGTTGTCG